>JAZKEN010000051.1:0-15091 GCA_040387035.1 Pseudomonadota bacterium
GCACCTTTAGGGTATTTTAAGGATGTAATATCATCCCAGGTTTTACCCCCGTCCCGGGAACGAGACAATTTAGGGCCCCAGTGCCCATGATCAAGCGAGACCCATAAAGTACCGTCACGAGGATCGCGTGCCGCATAACACACCGGAATACCCTGGTGCATAATTGGTCGGGGCTGCCAATGAGCGTTTATTCGATCAAATATGATGGTGCCCTTGCGAGTACCCAGTAAAATCATGTCAGACATAAATCACCCCTCTCATATACGCCATTTACATGGGCTAGACTAAATACATGAATGTAGCGATAGCGCTTGAATTATTTTTATTGTAATAGAAGACTGCATTTATGGAAAATGAATAACGAGGATGATTGCACGCACCTAAGAAGCGCTACTTTGGATTATCGTGCAAGTGATTATCACGCTGGCATATATGCTAATTCGACAATATCTGCACTTCCCTACAAAAATTACAAAACAACCACACCCCACTGCCCTCGCCTTTGCACGACCCTCAAACCCGCTATATTGTCCTAACCTAAGCCTCTTTTAGCCATTTAATAAGCAATTACTGCTAAAAATATCCAATTTTTGCTTTGTGATAATAAAGGCGATTTTCTATAAAGAATTTTATGCCTACTTTTCTTAACAAAGTATCAATAAAAAAAGCCGCATTAATGCGGCCTTTTTAATACACTTTATAGATTATCGATTGTTAAAAAATGCAATATTCATGACTCTATCGTTTACTAAAGTGATTTCCGTTTCTTTGTAGGTACGCTTTTGATCGTAACGCACGTTGTTTTTGTAGTACCACATTTCTACTTTAACTGGCTTTTGGCCTTTTTCGCCTTCTACATTTTTACCAATCACCGAGCCGGCATTGGTTGGCTTAACACCTAATTGTTTCTTGACTGGCGCGCCCAATTTATCGATGACTACTTTTTTTGATTTTCCGCTAAAGTTATTTAAAAACTCATCTTCGCTATAGGTTTTTCCTGCCGCGTGGCTAAGGCCTGATAGGGTTAAGGCTAATAAGCCAGCTGCTAGCACCAAGTGCTTTTTAAAATTCTGCATAATTCTTTGTTCCTATTTCTATATTGGCAATGGTGTTATGGTATCAACGCGTTTACTTGCTTGCTGTTGACGTGATCAACTAAATGTTAGCTTTAAGCCATCATAAGCGGCAAAAACACTTGCATGCTGTTGATTCGCCAACATTGTATTTAAAGATTGGTATTCTAATTCATGCGTCATATGAATCATATAGCTTTGTTTTGCTTTTATACGACCAATATAGTCAAGACTTTGTTCAATATTGATATGCGTAGGATGCGCTGCCTCACGCAGGCAATCAATAAGCAGAATATCCAAATCCTTTAGAAGTGCGAATGAGGACTCAGGTATTTCAGAAACATCGGTTAAATAAGCCAGATTACCAATACGATAGCCATAGATATTCATTTTCCCATGCAAAACCGGTATCGGTGTAATAGGCACGCCGAATAGGCTAAAACGCTGATGAATCACTTCTGCGCGCAATACCGGCAGATCCCAATAATGGCATGGTTCGCGCAAGGTATAACCAAATTTAGCCTGGATATGCGCTATGGCATCCTCTTTGGCATAAAGTGGAATCTGTGCGCGCTGAATCTGGCAAAAAGCCCGTAAATCATCAATTCCATGCAGATGGTCGGCATGGGTATGCGTGTACAACACGGCATCCACACGCCTGATATTTTCCCGTAAAGCTTGACTGCGCAGATCAGGACCGCTATCGATCAGGATATTCTCACCGGAATCTAGCGTTATCAAACTGGAGCAACGTGTGCGCTTATTGCGCGGATTATCAGATAGGCAAGTTACGCAGCCACAGCCCACCACGGGTGTGCCGGCGCTAGAGCCCACGCCTAAAAGCGTAATCTGCATGGTCAGGCATTCGCCTTTGCATGTTTAAACAGCTTAAAAAAGTTTTGGGTAGTGGCATTCATTACCACTTCTAAATCCACACCCCTAAGCTGCGCAATCTCTTGTGCAACATACCTCACATACGCAGGCTGGTTGGTTTTGCCCCTGAATGGGATTGGCGCCAGATACGGCGAATCCGTTTCTACCAGCATTTTTTCTAGAGGAATCACCCTGGCGACTTCTTTTAATTGCGTAGCATTTTTAAAGGTCACAATGCCAGAAAACGAGATATAAAATCCCATCTCAATGGCTGCATTTGCAACCTGCAGGCTTTCGGTAAAGCAATGCATGACGCCACCCACCCTGTTTGCGCCCTCTTCCTGCATGATACGTAAAGTGTCTTCTGCAGCGCTCCTGGTATGGATAATCAATGGCTTATTGGCTAAAACAGCGGCGCGAATATGGGTACGGAAACGCTCACGTTGCCACTCTAAATCGCCTGTCAGTCTAAAATAATCCAAGCCAGTTTCACCAATAGCGACAATTTTAGGATGTTGCGCAAGCGCTACCAGCGTTTCTACCGTTGGCTCTTCAATATCCTCATAATCCGGATGCACACCGACGGAGGCATAGAAATTGTCATATTGCTCAGCCAGGCTTAATACTTCGGGAAACTTATCTAACGTCACCGAAACGCACAGTGCATGGCCTACTTGCGCATCCAGCATGGATTGTCTAACCGACTGAATATTAGTGATAATTTCAGGAAAATTTAGGTGGCAGTGTGAATCTACAAGCATAAGGTGACCAAAACAGAAGTATTACAAAACACTAGTATTACATATTACAAAAAAACGGGTATTACAAAAACTGTTACGAAAGCATAAAACGCTTCGCTTCATTACATGGTATGCGTGGCACGATTTGATTTTAAAGTGCCGCCTAATATGGCTTCGATTTTATTCCTGACTTCCAAGCCGCCATCTTTTTCACTGAACTGCACGCCGATGCCTTGCGGGCGGTTGGCAGAAGCAGTTGGCGTAGTCCAGACAACTTTACCCACTACTTTCAGCTTAACCGGATCATCAACCAGGCTCAGCAGCATAAACACTTCCTCACCAATTTTATAAGCCTTGTTGGTGGGAATGAATAATCCACCGCCTTTGATATAAGGCATAAAAGCAGCGTATAGAGCAGATTTTTCTTTAATAGCCAGCGATAATACACCTGGCTTATTCACCGATTGGTCTGTCACTGGATTAACGTTCGCTTGCGTACTCAATTGAAAATCTTTCCTTGTAAGTATAGTTAAAGATTTTGGTCACTATCTTTTAAATATTTTTGTCGAATAGCTTTGTGTCGAACAGCTTTGTATAGTGCAACAGCAAGTTTTCAAGCTGCATTTCGTTGCTTAAAGGGTGGTTAGCCATCTTTTTCGCATCGACCAATTTCTGCTGAAAACTCAATAACAGATTTAAGTTTACGCTTTTGCACAAGGCTTGCAAAGCCTTAATATGCTGCGCATGGTATTGGGATTTTTGGGTTAGCTTGTAAGCCGTTAAATCAAAAATCCATTTCTGTATTGTATCAATTGCACGCTCCATCCCTAGTGATAAAAGCATGGGTGCACATGTAAAACTTTGTAATTTAGCCCCTAATGCCAATTGCCTGATTAAATCGGTGGTCACATCGGCATCAACTGAGGCTTGTAGAGCAATTAAGGGTGCCCCGCCTGCATAATCCAACAGGCTCTCGGCATTGCCGACGTTTTGTTCTTTCAACCAATCCAAGGCATCTTGTTTACCGGGCAATGGCATATCGATTATCTGGCAGCGACTCATAATGGTTGCCAGCAAACGTTGCGGCTGACCGCTCACCAATAAGAACAGCGTGTTGGCAGGCGGCTCTTCCAGCATCTTCAGCAAGGCATTGGCGGAGGCGATATTTAAAGTTTCGGCAGGCGAAATTAAAATCACACGATAACCATCGGCCTGGTGTTGCGATAAACTTAAATAATCAATGAGTTGCCGTATCTGCGCTACAGATATCTGGCTTTTTTTAGCGGTTTTTTTCTTGGGTGCGTCATCTGCTGGTTCTGCATCTTCCGGGCTAATCAAGCGAAAGTCCGGATGGTGCATTTCCTTAAACCAGAGGCAACTGGCACAACTGCCGCAAGCGTGCGTTGCAACCGGCGCCTTACAAAGAAGACTACGCGCCAGTTCTAGTGCAAAGTCTTGCTTGCCGATTCCGGCGCAACCCCTCAACAGTAAGGCATGCGGCAAACTGGCCCGCTGCTGCATGATATGCTGCCATTGATTTTTTTGCCAAATATACATATTAATTAAATAGTTGCAATTACTTCTTTAACAATTACTTTAACTTTTTCAAGTGTCTGGTTCGCATCGATTATACGAAAAGTATGCGGATTTTCGGCAGCTCTCAATAGATAGGCCTGGCGTAATTTTTCAAAGAATTGTGCATTCTCGCGTTCAAATTTATCGGGTTCGCGGGCGCTAGCCAGTCTTTGCAGGCTGATTTCCACCGGCACATCAAATAACAAAGTCGCATCCGGGCGTAAATCACCCTGCACCCAGGTTTCAAGCTGTTTAATCTTGCTTGGCAACACACCCTTTGCACCACATTGATAGGCGTAAGTCGCGTCGGTAAAGCGGTCAGATAGCACGTAGGCACCGCGCGCCAAGGCAGGCTCAATCACATTGGCAATATGTTCGCGCCTGGCGGCAAACATCAAAAGCGTTTCAGTTTCGGCATGCATAGGCTCATGCAGCAATAACGCCCTTAATTGCTCGCCTAGCGCTGTACCGCCAGGCTCGCGCGTTGAGACGACTTCGACACCGCGTGCTTCCAGCAAGGCTACTATGTCAGGAATATGGGTGCTTTTACCCGCACCGTCCATGCCTTCCAGGGTAATAAATTTGCCTTTTTGCTTGCTATCACTCATTTTTTAGACTTTGGTTTTAATTGATATTTGGTCACTGCGCGATTATGTTCTATCAACGAATTTGAAAATACATGGCTACCATCACCCTTGCCTACAAAATACAAGGCCTTGGTTTTTTCCGGGTGCAATGCGGCTTCGATGGAGGCCAAACCAGGCATGGCAATCGGCGTAGGAGGCAAACCGCTGCGGGTATAGGTGTTGTAAACGGTATCGGCCAATAAATCTTTGCGGCGAATATTGCCATCATAATCTTCACCCATGCCATAAATCACCGTGGGGTCCGTTTGCAGGCGCATGCCGATACGTAAACGATTCAGGAATACGCCTGCAATCATGGGCCGCTCTGATGCTTTCCCGGTCTCTTTCTCTACGATGGAAGCCATAATCAGCGCCTCATAGCTGTTTTTATAGGGTAGATTGGGATCTCTGTTTTCCCAGGCCTGGTTTAACTTGGCTTGCATGGAATCATAAGCACGTTTGAGCAAAACCACATCCTGAGTACCACGGTCAAAATAAAATGTATCAGGAAAGAACAAGCCCTCGGCATGCGGTTCGCCCTTGCCAATCAGGGCCATTATTTTTGCGTCCGACAATTCAAGTGTCGTGTTTTTAATCGCATCATTTTTGGCTATTTTTTCGCGCATCTGCTTAAAGGTTTTACCTTCGATAAAGGTGATGCTGCCTTGCGTGGCTTTGCCATGATTCAGTGACAACAGTAATTGGTAAGGCGTGATATTTTTATTTAAGGTGTAATCACCCGCCTTCAGATTCTGTTCTTTTTGCAAAACCTTTGCCAAGACGATAAACGGCCACGGGTTGCTTAACACTTGCTGATCGACCAATTGATTGGCAATACTTCTCAGGCCGCTTTTGGGCTGGATAGTGATTTCCTGTGCCTGTGGCGTTAAATTAAGTGAGGTTTTTGCGTACTGCAACAACCATGCACCTAAAACGATAGCGCCGATAACGCTAGCCGTTACTGTTAACCGAATAAATCGCATCATACTTTTAATATTCTTCTAATATCGGCCGCCAGTGAAGTCGGCGACCAAACCGTTTGTAAAATGCTTTTGGCCTGCAATGCGCCGTAAACGCTATTGGTGATGATGACTTCATCGGCAGAAAGCAATTGCGGCAAGCTGATGTTTTCAATTCTGACCGTCAAACCCAGCAAATGCGCCATATCAATAACACGCTGCCTGGTTACGCCAGCGATACCGCAGCGTTCTAGCTTAGGTGTAATCAGGGTATCACTAAAGCAAATAAAAATATTCGCTGCCGTGCATTCAATGACGTGATGATGATCATCCAGCATAATACCATCGGTGATAGTGGGGTCTGTCCATTCCATGCGCGCCAGAACATTTTCCAGCCGATTTAAATGCTTGACCCCTGCCAGCAGTGGCTGAGGCGCCAGCGGCGTTTTACACACATGCAGATTGACGCCTTCGCTAAAATAACTCGCCGGGTATGCGTGAATAGCCGATTTGATCACAACCCGCATCGGGTTGGTAATCGCCGGCTGCGCATAACCACGCTCGCCTTCGCCCCTGGTAATGATGATTTTTGCTACAGCTGTTTCGTCAATCGCAAACAGCTGCTGCAAATCGCTCATAAGCAGCTCGGCACTGGGGCAAACGATTTTAATCATGGCACAATCAGCCACTAACTTTTGATAGTGCTGCGGCCAGCATTCCGGCAAACCGTCGCGCATAATCAATGTACGAAAAACACCATCACCGTAAGCTAATCCACGATCCAGTGGTGAAACCGACTGCTCAAAACTTCCGTTAACGATAAATGATTGCGTGTGCGCCATGATGCGCAATTAAACCATAGCTACCGCCAATAAAAAAGCCTGCAAGGCTTGAATTGCAGGCTTTTAAGCAAACCACACACGCTTAGTTTTAATAAGCGCCCGGTTTGAATTAAATACTTATACTTTTTTGAAAACCAGGCTACCGTTTGTGCCGCCAAAACCAAAGTTGTTTTTAAGCGCATACTCAATTGGCATATCGCGTGCGGTATTAGCGCAATAATCCAGGTCACATTCCGGGTCCTGGTTAAAAATATTGATGGTTGGCGGTGAAATTTGATGATGAATGGCCAGTACCGTAAATACTGACTCCAGGCCACCTGCGCCGCCCAGTAAGTGACCCGTCATGGATTTGGTTGAGTTAACCACGATCTTGCTTGCATGCGCGCCAAACGCTGCTTTAATCGCGTTGGTCTCATTCGCATCACCCAATGGCGTGGATGTGCCATGCGCATTCACGTATTGCACTTGGCTGGCATCGATTTTCGCATTTTTTAACGCATTCACCATAGAGCGGCGTGGGCCATCCATATTGGGCGCGGTCATATGATACGCATCGGCGCTCATGCCATAGCCTATCAGCTCAGCATAAATGCGTGCGCCGCGGGCTTTTGCGTGTTCATACTCTTCTAATACCATCACGCCAGCACCTTCGCCGATCACAAAGCCATCTCGGTCTTTATCCCAAGGGCGACTTGCCGTTGCAGGATCGTCATTACGCGAAGATAAGGCTCGCGCGGCTGCAAAGCCGCCTACTCCAAGCTCGGTAATTGCCGCTTCTGCACCACCGGCTACCATCACGTCGGCATCGCCGTATTCAATCATGCGCGCCGCATCGCCGATAGAGTGCGTACCCGTGGTACAAGCCGTTACGATGGCCACATTAGGGCCTTTCAGGCCAAACATAATGCTTAAATTGCCTGAGATCATATTGATGATGGTGCCAGGAATAAAGAACGGTGAAATCTTGCGCGTGCCGCCTTCATCGTACACATCGTTTGTGGCTTCGATCAAACCCAAACCGCCAATACCGGAACCGATGGAAACACCAATACGTTCCGCGTTTTGTTCCGTGACTTCAATACCAGAGTCTTTAAACGCCTCAATACCGGCTACTAAACCAAACTGGATAAACGTATCCATACGCCGCGCTTCTTTGGCCGATAGGTATGCTTCAACATTGAAGTCTTTTACTTCACCCGCAATTTGCGATGTAAAAGCAGAAGGATCAAATTTGGTGATGCGGGCAATACCGGATTGGCCGTTGACGATGTTAGCCCAAGCTGTTTCTGTGCCTATCCCCACCGGAGAAACGACACCTAAACCCGTAATGACAACTCGACGTTTTTCGCTCATGATTTAGATTTCACTGTTAGACCCATGAATTAACTTCATGGATAAATTGAAGATTGAATTGCATGAAAAATGACTACTCAACAAAATTCAGCCCTCATATCGAGAGGGCTGAAAATTGCAGGGTATATTTGAATTACTTAAGGTTTGCGTTGACGTAATCAATCGCTTGCTGCACGGTCGTGATTTTTTCCGCTTCGTCATCTGGAATTTCACAGTCAAACTCTTCTTCAAGTGCCATTACTAGTTCCACTGTATCCAGTGAATCAGCACCCAAATCATCTACAAATGATGATGCATTTTTTACGTCAGCTTCGTTTGCGCCTAATTGTTCACAAACGATTTTTCTTACACGTTGCTCGATGTCAGACATCTAAATACCCCTTTGATTAAAAATTAGCTTCTAGCTAAGTGCGTATTCTAACAAAACTCTAGAATAAAACAAAAATGCTTTTTAAATAAAATAATAAATGCCTAGGTACCATTCACCTAGGCCATATACATGCCACCATTGACATGAATAGTCTCACCGGAAATATAAGCGGCATTGGGTGACGCTAAAAATGCCACTGTTGCAGCGATTTCCTTTACATTGCCCAAACGCGCCAGCGGCACGCGTTCTAGCATTTTAGTCTTGATTGCTTCAGGCAGTTCGGCCGTCATGTCGGTTTCGATAAAGCCAGGTGCTACGCAGTTAACGGTAATATTGCGGCTACCTACTTCTGAGGCCAGTGATTTGGTAAAGCCACTCATACCGGCTTTGGCCGCGGCATAATTGGTTTGACCCGCATTGCCCATGTGCCCTACTACGCTTGAAATGCTGATAATGCGGCCTGTGCGCGCTTTCATCATCGGGCGCAAAACCGCCTGGCTCATACGGAAAACCGATTTCAGGTTGGTGGAGATCACCGCATCCCAGTCATCATCGCTCATACGCATCAATAGTGTGTCGCGTGTAATACCGGCGTTGTTCACCAAGATTGAGATATCACCGAATTGGGCGGCAATTTCTTTTAAAACCGCTTCTACTTGGGCTGCATCATTCACATCCAATGCCATACCAGCGCCTTTAATACCGGCCTGCTGGAAACTGGCTTGTATACTTTCAGCGCCACTGGCACTGGTTGCCGTGCCAATCACTGTTGCGCCTTGCTGACCAAGTTCTGCGGCAATCGCAGCACCGATGCCACGGCTTGCGCCAGTCACTAAAGCAATTTGACCATTTAATATATTTGACATTAAGTAAACCTTTTAACTAATTGATTTTAATGATTAGTAACGAATTCAGTGATGGCTTCGTTTGACACCAATGCAACGCAGGGCAACTCTGCAACAATACGCTTAGTAAGTCCGGTCAGCACTTTTCCCGGGCCACACTCTGCACTGCCGGTGATACCATTAGCATAAATCGCCTGCACGCTTTCTACCCAGTGCACCGCGCTATAAAGCTGGCGCACTAAGGCCTGTTTGATTTCATCCGGATTCATATGGCTGGTTACATCCGCATTATGAATAACCGGTATTTGTGGTGTTTGCACAGATACATTTGCTAGGTAAGCAGCAAGCTTTTCTGCCGCCGGCTTCATCAAAGCGCAATGCGAAGGCACGCTTACAGGTAGCGGCAAGGCCCGTTTGGCGCCTTTTTGCTTGGCAATTTCCATGCCGCGCTCAACAGCGGCTTTATTGCCTGCAATCACTACCTGGCCGGGCGAATTTAAATTGACGGCTTCGCAAACTTCACCTTGTGCGGCCTCTAAACACACCGCGCGCACGGCTTCATCATCCAAACCAAGAATGGCTGCCATCGCCCCCACACCTTCAGGCACGGCGCTTTGCATCACTTCCGCACGGTATTTAACCAAGGGCAACGCATCGGCATAACTAATGGCACCCGCCGCAACCAAAGCAGCATATTCACCCAGGCTGTGTCCCGCGAAAATAGCAGGCGGCTTGCCACCTGCTTGCTGGTAAGCGCGCCAGGTAGCGATGCCAGCCGCCAGCATTAAAGGCTGTGTGTGCTGCGTCAAATTCAGCAATTCATTTGGCTCTGTCGCCATAGACCAAAAATCCACACCCAGGATATCGGATGCTTCAACAAAAGTTTGTTTAATAACAGGGTTATCAGAAAAGCCGCTCATCATGCCAACTGATTGAGAGCCTTGTCCAGGAAAGAAAAATGCTATTTTATTTGTCATCATTTGTTAGTTTAATTTCTTAAAAGCTTTTAGCCACAGAGAAAAGCGAGCGCAAGGAGAAAACATCTATTGATTTTTCAAGGTTTTAGCCTTTATGTGAACTCTGTGGCAAAAAAATCAGTATCGAATCAAAGCCGATCCCCAAGTAAAGCCGCCGCCAAACGCTTCCATCAAGATAATATCCCCACGTTTAATGCGCCCGTCTTTGACGGCAACATCCAGGGCCAATGGAATGGACGCAGCTGAAGTGTTGCCGTGTTTATCAACGGTAACCACGACTTTATCCATGCTCATGTCTAATTTTTTTGCAGTCGCCTGCAAAATGCGGATATTGGCTTGATGCGGTACCAGCCAGTCAATATCACTTTTTTGCATGCCATTGGCAGCCAATGTTTCATCTACAATCTGGTCTAGTGTATTGACTGCCATTTTGAAGACAGCGTTGCCTTCCATAATGACCGTATCCGGACCATCAGCATTGCGCGGCACGTGCAGCATTTTTTCATAATTACCATCCGCATGTAAATGCGTGGAAATAATGCCCTCTTCAGTTGTGGCTTGTAAAATGATAGCGCCCGCACCATCGCCCCACAAAATGCAATTGCCCCTGTCGGTGTAATCGGTAATGCGTGAAAACGTTTCAGCACCAATGACAAGCACACATTTTGCGCTACCGGCTTTTATGAAGTTATTCGCGGTTGCCAGCGCATAAACAAAGCCGCTGCATACCGCCTGGATATCAAATGCAGGACAGCCGGAAATGCCTAGTTTACGCTGCACCATCGTGGCAACGCTTGGGAATATCTTGTCTGGGGTAGTAGTGGCGATAACAATCAAATCGATATCGCTGGCCTGGATACCTGCACTTTCAATGGCGTTTTTCGCCGCGTTAAAGGCTAAGTCGCTGGTGAACTCATCCGCAGCGGCGATATGCCTTTCGCGAATGCCGGTTCGCGTAAAAATCCACTCATCAGTGGTATCTACCATTTTTTCTAAATCAGCATTAGTTAAGATTTTTTGCGGTAAATAGCTACCTGTTCCTGCTATTTTCGCGCTGATAGAATTTAATTTGGTCATGCGTTGATGCCTTCTTCCGCCAAATTATCTGCATTTAATGCGTTACTTTGTGGCTGCAAATGTTCAATTTCTAATTGTTCGGTGATGCGGCGCAATACGCCGCTGCGTGCTTCTTCAATGGCGACATGCAATGCATAATAAAACGCTAACTGGTCTGCACCGCCATGGCTTTTCACCACTATACCGCGCAAGCCTAAAAAGCTGGCGCCATTGTAACGGCGTGGGTCCAAGCGTTTTTTAAACGCTTTCAATACCGGCATCGCGCCTAAGGCCATCAGTTTGGTCAGCCAGTTTCTTTTAAATTCCATGGTTAAAAACTTGCCCATCATATGCGCCAAACCTTCAGTGGTTTTAAGCGACACATTACCGACAAATCCATCGCACACCACTAAATCGGTGGTGCCTTTAAAAATATCGTCACCTTCGATATTGCCATAGAAATTAAGGTGGCTGGCACGCAACAACTCGGCAGCCTGTTTGACCACTTCATTGCCTTTAATATCCTCAGAACCGATATTTAACAAGCCTACCGTCGGATTCGCTTTATGTTCGACACAACTCACCAGCATGGCGCCCATCACCGCAAACTGTAACAGGTGCTCTGGTGTACAGTCTGCGTTGGCACCTAAATCCAGCATATAGGTCTTGCCTTTTTCTGAAGGCAATGAAGACGCAATCGCAGGCCTATCAATGCCTGGCAGGGTTTTAAGTACGAAACGTGCCGTAGCCATCAGTGCACCTGTATTACCGGCGCTGACGCATGCATTAGCCTCGCCCGATTTGACCAGGTTGATGGCCACGCGCATGGATGAATCTTTTTTGTTTTTTAAAGCACTTTGCGGCGACTCATCCATTAACACGACTTCTGAAGCGGGATGAATACGTAAACGCGGGCTGACAGAAGACCTGTGCGCTTTGAGCTCCGCTTGGATAGCATCTTCCAAGCCTACTAGCACAATATTAAGCTGGTCGTCCTCTTTAAGCGCTTTTAAGGCTGCAGGAACAGTAACGTGAGGGCCATGATCGCCACCCATCGCATCAATTGCAATTGTAATATCCATTTAAGCCATTAGATGTAATGATGAAATGTTTGTCAATAAATTTAGGCAATCAATCATCTGTTGATGGGTTTCGTACTTAGGTTAATATACAAACGGTCTTAATGTGCAAACGCCGCACTTATTAAAGCACGGCGCGTTCAGTACAACTATTTGGTCAATCAAAAGATTAGTCTAATAGACTAATTAAAAGGCTTATTCGCCTTTTGTAGACAACACTTTACGACCACGGTAGTAGCCAGTTGGGCTTACATGGTGACGCAAGTGCGTTTCGCCAGTTGTTGGCTCTACGGCTAAAGGTGGATTGACTAAAAAGTCATGTGAACGGTGCATACCACGTTTAGAAGGTGACTTTTTGTTTTGTTGAACTGCCATGATAAAACTCCAAAAAATGCTTTAAGCAAATGCGTTAAATAGCTAATCCATAATTGTAATTTAATTTGTGGTGAACTGCAAACATAAACACACTATCTAGCGGTAAATCGTGTAATTTCAATTTATTAGTGGGTCAATTGCCTAAAAATTAAGACGCTTTATTCATTAAATCTTTCAATGCGGCAAAAGGATTGGGTTTTTCGCCGCTTTGCGTCACAAACTGCTTGCACTCACCTTGCTGCTCAGACGAATGCGTGGGTGCGATTGGAAACGCAATCAGCAGCTCATCTTCCACCAGTGCCGGTACCGACATGGCAGGCGAAATCTCCAGCCAGTCCAAATCGTCATTTTCATCAAACTCTGCAGGCTCACTATCCGTAATCAAATAATCGAAATCCAGCTTGAGGTGGACTGTCATTGCGTTTAAGCAGCGCTGGCATGTCGTAGGCAATTGCGCATCTATACTTAGATGCAAGCTGGGCAAGCTATATTTTTTGCCGGATCCAGCAAGCGTAAATTGAATGCTTGCTTCAGGCAAGGACGATTCCTGCGTAAGCAGCACATCAGAGAGCCTGTCCATTTCTGCAATATCCGTAGTAGCAGAAACGACTTGTTCTGATTGTGCGAATTCAAGGTTATTAATTGAGAGTGTTTTCATAGTATTTAGTGAATAGTTTAAATTAAACAATACGATAGAATTTTAAGCGCTTGCTTGTTTTGCCGACAGTCCCAGCATGTTATAATTGCGCAAAGTTCAGTGTAAAGCTGACAGTATAAAAGCTGTTGTAAATTCTTTAAGGGTTCAAGTGTTCAAAAAAATTCTTGTTGCTAATCGGGGTGAAATTGCAGTGCGTATTGTACGCGCTTGTTCCGAAATGGGTATCAAATCTGTGGCTATTTACGCAGAGGCCGATCGTCACGCTTTACATGTTAAAAAAGCCGATGAGGCTTATAACATTGGCACAGACCCTGTTGCTGGCTATTTAAATGCGCATAATATCGTCAATGTGGCCGTCGCTGCCGGTTGTGATGCATTGCACCCCGGCTACGGTTTCTTATCCGAAAACCCCGAATTGGCAGAAATTTGCGCGCGCCGTGGCATCAAGTTTATTGGCCCGGAAGCTTCCGTGATCCGTCAAATGGGCGACAAAATCCAGGCGCGCAACGCCATGACTAGTGCGGGTATTCCTTGCACACCTGGCAGCGATGGGAACCTGGCAAACTTAGATGAGGCAGTTAAATTAGCCAACTCCATTGGCTACCCTGTCATGCTAAAAGCCACCAACGGTGGTGGTGGCCGTGGAATTAGGCGTTGCGATTCTGAAAAAGATTTACTTACCAATTATGACCGTGTGATTTCGGAAGCCAGCAAAGCGTTTGGTAAACCGGAAGTGTTCTTGGAAAAATGTGTGGTGCACCCCCGCCATATTGAGGTGCAAGTGCTGGCTGACAGCCAGGGTAATGTGATTCATTTGTTTGAGCGCGATTGCTCTATCCAGCGCCGTAATCAGAAGCTGATTGAAATCGCGCCTTCACCACAATTAAGCCAGGCACAACGCGACTATATTGGTGGCTTGGCGGTCAAGGCAGCTAAAGCGGTTGGTTACGAAAACGCAGGTACGGTTGAATTCCTGCTGGATTCTGACAATACGTTTTACTTTATGGAAATGAATACCCGCTTGCAAGTTGAGCATACCGTGACTGAAACGATTACCGGTGTGGATATTGTGCAAGAGCAGATCCGCATCGCTTATGGTTTGCCGCTGCAATACAAACAAAGCGAAATCAGCTTCCGCGGTTTTGCCATGGAATATCGCATCAACGCCGAAGATCCTAAAAACGACTTTTTACCTAGCTTTGGTAAAATCACCCGCTACTATTCACCTGGTGGCCCAGGTGTGCGTATGGATGCGGCGATTTACACCGGTTATGTGATTCCGCCCTATTACGATTCGATGTGTGCCAAGCTGACAGTATGGGCGCTGGATTGGGAAAGCGTTGTAGAACGCGGCCGCCGCGCCTTGGGCGATATGGTGGTGTATGGCGTTAAGACCACTATTCCTTATTACCAGGAAATTATGAAGCATCCGGACTTTAAAAATGCAGAGTTCAACACCAGCTTTGTTGAGACGCATCCGGAATTGACCAATTATGCAACCGAATTGCCGCCAGAACTGATTGCCGCTGCAATATCCGCTGCCATTGCTGCACACGAAGGCATTTGAGAAAAGTATTTAATAGAAACGACTGATTATGAGCAAAATACACCTTACCGAACTTGTTTTACGTGATGGTCATCAATCGATGATTGCTACGCGCTTGCGCACAGAAGACATGTTGCCTATTTG
>JAZKEN010000051.1:15191-29848 GCA_040387035.1 Pseudomonadota bacterium
TTCCGTATTTTTGACGCGATGAACGATACACGCAACCTGCGCGAAGCGATCAATGCCGTTAAAAAAGTCAAGAAACACGCCATCGGCACCCTTTCTTACACAACCAGCCCAGTGCATGATATTGCTTATTTTGTAAACATGGCAAAAGAGCTGGAAAGCATGGGCTCTGACAGTATCGGCATTAAAGATATGGCGGGCTTGTTAACGCCACAAGTAGCCGCCGATTTAGTGAAAGCCTTAACTCAAGCCGTCAGTTTGCCGATTCATGTGCACAGTCATGCCACATCGGGTTTGGCAAGTATGGTGATGCTGAAGAGCGTTGAAAATGGCGCCGCTATTATCGATACCTGTAACTCATCTTTTGCTGAAGGTGCCAGCCATCCAAGTACCGAAAGTATCGTCGCTGCATTAAAAGGCACGCAATACGATACCGGCCTGGACTTGGCTAAACTACAAGAAATCACCGCCTATTTCCGCGAAACACGTAAAAAATACTGGCAATTTGAAAGCGACTTTACCGGCGTAGACACACGCGTATTGGTGAACCAGGTGCCGGGCGGCATGATTTCTAACCTGTCGAACCAGCTAAAAGAACAAGGCGCGCTTGCTCGCATGGATGAAGTGCTGGCAGAGATTCCGCGCGTGCGTGAAGATTTGGGCTATCCTCCATTGGTGACGCCGACATCGCAAATCGTTGGCACACAAGCCGTATTAAACGTGATGACGGGTTCACGCTATAAATCGGTGACGAATGAAGTTAAAAATTACCTGATGGGTCAATATGGCCAATCGCCAGCACCGGTGAATGCCAGTGTCAAGCAACAAGCGGTGGGCGATGCAACCGTAATCACCTGCCGTCCAGCCGATTTGCTAGAGCCAGAAATGGCTAAATTACAGGCGGAATCTGACCGTATTGCACATTCAGAAGAAGACGTTTTGACTTACGCCATGTTCCCCGATATCGGCAAAACCTTTTTGCAAGAGCGTAATGCAGGCACGCTTAAAGCAGATGCGCTATTGACCAAAGAGGCAGCCAATACCGGTGCATCGCGTTACGCACCTAATGAATTCAAGGTAACACTGCATGGTGAAACTTTCCATATCAAATTAACCGGTAGTGGCCATGCGGGTGAAGAGCAGCGCCCCTTCTACGTATCGGTAGACGGTATTGCTGAAGAGGTCATTGTTGAGACATTGAGCGAGATTGAAGTGTCGGAAAACGGCAATAGCACCGCCGGCAAAAGCGTTGGTAAAAAGAAATCCGGCTCAACCGCTAATGGCCGCCCGCGCCCACATCATGCCGGCTGCGTAACCACTGCCATGCCAGGCACCATTGTGGCGGTAAAAGTAGCCATCGGTGATAAGGTAAAAGCAGGCGATGGTGTCCTGGTAATCGAAGCCATGAAAATGGAAAACGAAATTCAGGCGTCTAAAACAGGTACTGTGGTTGCCGTGCATGTTGCCAAAGGCGATACAGTGACCCCGGATGAGTCGCTGCTAGAAATCCAGCCGGAATAAACAATCCAAGCGTGAATAAAAGCCGATAGTTTGTGCTATCGGCTTTTTATTTTATAGCCAATCAGTCCAATTTTATTGATAATACAGCATGAAACAAACCTTGATCCTCGCTTCATCCTCTATTTATAGACGCGAACTACTGCAAAAACTACAAATTTCGTTTAGCAGTGTTTCGCCGCATGTCGATGAAATCCCTCTAGACAATGAAAAGCCGCATGAAACCGCTTTGAGGTTATCCCAGGATAAAGCCAGGAAAGTGGGCAAGGAATACACGCACGCTTTGGTTATTGGCTGCGACCAGGTAGCCACTTTAGACGGCGTCCAACTGGGTAAGCCATTGAATCACCAGAATGCAACCAAGCAATTACAAATGATGCGCGGTCGCGAAGTCACTTTTCACAGCGCCTTGTGCCTGTTCAACGCAGCCACAGGCCATATGCAGGCCGAAGTCGTACCCTATTTGGTGCGCTTTAGGCAACTATCCGATGCACAGATTGAAAACTACTTAAACAAAGAGCAACCCTACCATTGCGCTGGCAGCGCCAAGTCAGAAGGCTTGGGCATTGCCTTAATAGAACGCATGTTAGGCGAAGACCCTAATGCATTAATTGGCTTACCGCTTATCAAACTCATTTCCATGCTCAACAACGAAGGTGTCAGCGTAATATAGCTGCAAACGTTAGCCAACAACAATCGTTTTGGAGACCCAGTATGTTTAATCACCGCACCATGACTTTAACTAATAGCATTTTAGCCATTACCAGCCTGCTATCGATGGGAGCCTATGCTTTGGAAAACGTGACCAATGAAACCACCAGTACTTTAAATGACCAGCAAAGCGTTGCCGTGACGATTTATAACGGCGATTTAGCGCTAGTAAAAGATACGCGTAAAGTACAGTTAAACTCAGGCTTGAATGCGCTTGCTTTGCGTGATGTAAGTGCCCAGATTCGCCCGGAAACAGCTTTGCTACGCAGCATCAATGCTCCCGGCAGCCTAAATTTATTAGAGCAGAATTTTGATTTTGACCTGCTCACCCCGGAAAAATTATTAGAAAAATACGTAGGCAAAACAGTTGGTTTAGTCAAAACCCACCCAACTACTGGCGCGGAAACGACTGAGCAAGCGACTGTTTTGTCTGCCAATAACGGCGTGGTGTTAAAGATAGATAACCGCATCGAAACAGGCATTCATGGCCGCATTGTGTATGACAATGTACCGGCAAATTTGCGTGACAGGCCTACTTTGGTCACACAAATCAATAATAAAGGCACTACAGACCAAACGGTGGAATTAAGCTATTTAACGGGTGGCTTAGGCTGGAAAGCCGATTATGTGGCCGAATTAAATAACAAGGAAAACCTGCTGGACTTATCTGGCTGGGTAACGCTTAACAACACCAGCGGCGCCACTTATAAAAATGCCAAACTGCAATTGGTGGCAGGCGATGTCAATCGCGTACAGCCATCACCGCGCACCATGATGCAAATGCGCAAAAACGATATGATGGCAGCAGAGGCCGCCGCACCCATGTCAGAAGAATCATTGCTTGAATATCATTTATACACGCTAGACCGCCCTACCACTATTGCCGAGAATCAAACCAAGCAAGTAGCCTTGCTCTCGGCAAGCGCTGTGCCAGTGCGCAAAGAATTAGTTTTGCGTGGTGCCGATTATTATTACCAAGGGCAATACGGTGAAATTGGCAGCAAAATGAAAGTGGGCGTGTTTATTGAGTTTGATAACAAAGAGGCCGCAAAATTAGGCATGCCTTTGCCCAAAGGCATATTGCGCGTGTATAAAAAAGACAGTCAGGGAAATGCGCAATTTGTGGGTGAAGATAATATCGACCATACCCCAAAAAATGAAACGGTGCGTCTCAAACTGGGCGAAGCTTTTGATGTGACGGCTGACAAAAAGCAGACCGATTTTAAAGTGCTGCCGCGCCCTTCTAAAGGCAACAACCTGTATGAAAGCGCGTTTGAGTTAACCTTGAAAAACGCCAAAAAAGAAAAGGTGATTGTGACAGTGCAAGAGCCTATCAGCGGTGATTGGAAAATATTGAGTGAAAGCAAAGCGCATACTAAAGTGAATAGTCATTTGGCTGAATGGAAAATTGAGATCCCGGCAGAAGACAAAGTGACATTGACCTACAGAGCGCAAGTAAAGTACTAAGCAAGTGAGCGCATTCGGCACACTTTATTTGATTCCTGTCACACTTGGCGATGACCGCATCGCCAGTGTCTTGCCACCCAACGTAGTTGCTATCGCGCAAAAACTGGATTCATTTGTCGTTGAAAGTGAAAAATCCGCGCGCCATTTCCTAAGCACCATCAAAACCATTAAACCCGTGCGTGAGCTCACTTTGCAACTGTTGAATGAACATACGGCAGATAAAGACGTTTCAGCGCTACTAGCCCCATTATTAGCAGGTAAAGATGTGGGCTTGATGTCTGACGCTGGTTGCCCGGGAGTGGCTGACCCTGGTGCAAAACTGGTTGAGCTGGCACATCAAAAAGGCATAAAAGTCGTGCCATTTGTAGGCCCAAGCTCGATTTTACTTAGCTTGATGGCTAGCGGTTTAAATGGGCAGCAATTCGCATTTCTAGGCTACTTGCCCGTTGATAAAATGGCGCGCAATACCAAGCTGAAAGAAATCGAAAAACGTTCGCTTACGCATAAAGAAACACAGCTGTTTATCGAAACGCCTTATCGTAACCAGCATATGCTGGAAGCTATTTTAAGCACCTGCCAGGCCAACACCAGGCTATGTGTTGCTTGTGATATTAGCCTGGCAAGCGAGTTGATTGTAACAAAAACAATTGCGGCCTGGAAAAAATCGCCCTTGCCTGATTTGCATAAAAGGCCAACTGTATTCTTACTGCTGGCTTAACTACTTAATCAGCGCCCGAACCGGCGCATAACTCAAGCGGTGGTATTGGCTAATACCATGCATGCTGAGCATTTCCAAATGGTATGCCGTTGGATAACCCTTGTGTTTGGCAAAACCGTATTGGGGGTAGCTCTTATCTAGCTCATACAGCTCTGCATCGCGCGCTACCTTTGCCAAAATAGAGGCTGCCGAGATGGCTTGCACCTTGCTGTCGCCCTTTACAATCGCCTCACATGGCCAGCTTATTTTTGGGCATTTATTGCCGTCCACCTGCACCAATACCTGACCCGATTCAATCATCACTAACAACTCTGGCGTCAAAGGCAGTGCTTCAATAGCGCGCTTCATGGCCAACAGGCTCGCCTGCAGGATATTGATATCGTCAATTTCCTGCGCAGTACAACTGGCAATCGCCCAGACCAAGGCTTTGGATTTGATTTCGGCGCTTAAAAAATCACGCTTTTTTTCCGATAGTTTTTTGGAGTCCGCCAAACCAAGTATAGGATTGTTGCTATCCAAAATCACCGCTGCCGCATAAACACTGCCAGCCAATGGCCCGCGCCCCGCTTCGTCTACACCGCAAATCAGTGTTTGCTTGGTCATGCTATTTGATATAACTGAGAATAACCGCTGCTGCTTTTTCGGCAGTGTTCTGTTTTAAATTAAGGTGGATCTTGGTAAAGACCTGCTTGATCTCAGCGCAGTAATTGGTGTCACTAAGTAGCCTGGTGGCTGCATCGCTTAAATTCTGCGGTGTTGCTTCATGTTGCAGCAACTCCGGCACCAAAAATTTACCGGCCAGAATATTAGGCAATCCAACAAATGGCTGGTAACGCATGCGTTTTAATATCCACCAGCTTAATGCTGGCATGCGGTAGGTGATCACCATGGGCTTTTTCAGCAACGCGGCTTCCAGTGTGGCCGTACCAGAAGCCACAATCACGATATCGGCCGCTTCCATCGCATCATGCGCATGGCCAAACAGTATTTGTAGGTTTAGCTCAACATTGGGATAGTCTGCATAGCTGTCATGAATGGCATGCTCAAAAATAGCACGTGTTTCGCGTGTAATCAGTGGTACCAAGAACTGTATCGGATGAAACTCCGCGGGCAGTGCCGGGTCGGAAATATACTGTTTAGTGAGTAAGTGCGCCGTTTTTACGAATAAACTGGCATGTTGTTTTACTTCACTTTGCCGGCTGCCGGGCAGCATGGCAACAACTAGTTTATCCTGCTTGATTTTTAGCGCTTCACGCGCGGCTTGTATATCGGGCTCTAATGGCAACTCATCTGCCAAGGGGTGACCCACATAGGTTACAGGCACATTGGCCGCTTCATATAAAACAGGTTCAAACGGAAACAAAGCCAGGATATGGCTGACCGCACGCTTGATTTTAGCCACACGCCCGCCGCGCCATGCCCATATGGATGGGCTGACGTAGTGAATTGCGGTGATGCCCTTTTGCTTGAATTTTCGCTCAAGCCAAAGATTAAAATCAGGCGCATCAACGCCAATAAACAGGGCTGGCTTTTCGCTTAATAATTGCTGTAGTAAGTTTTTGCGTAACTTCAACAAGCCATACAGATGTTTGAGCACTTCGATATAGCCACGCACCGAAAGATTCTCGATTGAGAATAATGATTTGGCACCTTCCGCCATCATCTTAGGCCCGGCAATCCCCACAAAGGTCAGGTCGCTACGCTGCGCTTTTAAGGCACGTATCAAATGACTGCCCAACAAATCCCCTGAGGCTTCGCCAGCCACTATTGCAATTTTTGGCATGATGACACTGACTAGCGGACGATGCCGCGGGTAGAAATGTTTAAAAAGTCGGTTAGCATGATAATTTCATGGCAATCTTTTTGCATATTCGCCAACTCGATCTTGGCTTCGTCTAAGGTCAAGCCATGGCGGTATAGTGCTTTGTAGGCACGCTTGATCTGGGTAATGCTGTCAGGGCTAAAGCCGCGGCGTTTTAAGCCTTCTGAGTTGATACCGTGCGGTTTGGCATCGTAGCCGGCAGCTGTTACGTAAGGTGGAATATCTTTAAACACGACTGAACCCACCGCCGTGATCACATGCGCGCCGATCTTGCAAAACTGGTGAATCAGTGTAAAGCCACCCAGGATCGCATAGTCATGAATATCGACATGGCCTGCAAGCGAGCTATTATTAGCCAGTATGGTGTTATTGCCGATGGTGCAATCGTGCGCGATATGCACATAAGCCATTATCCAATTGTCGTTGCCAATCTTGGTTACACCCTTATCTTGAATGGTGCCCCGATTAAAAGTGCAAAACTCACGAATGGTATTGTTGTCGCCAATTTCTAAAGTCGTTGGTTCATCACGGTATTTTTTATCTTGCGGCGCTTCGCCCAGTGATGAAAACTGGAAAATCTGATTGTTTTTTCCAATAGTGGTTGGACCTTGCAAAACGACGTGGCTGGCGATGGTTGTGCCAGCGTCCACTTTGACACCAGCACCAATGACAGAATAGGCGCCTACTGTTACGCTGGAATCCAGCTCCGCTTTAGGGTCGATAATTGCAGTTGGATGTATATTGGCAGACATTAATTTGACTTAAAATTATTTATAATTTACTTTAAAATATGGCTATAAGTATTTGTTATTGTTGCTTTTCTATCGCCTTTAAAATACACATCATATTGGCTTCGGCAACAACTGTCCCATCCACGGAGGCAACGCCGGAGTATTTCCAGATACCTTTTAATATGCGGTCAATTTTCACATTTAAGATGATCTGGTCACCTGGCGACACAGGCTTTTTAAAGCGTGCGCTATCAATACCGGCAAAATAATACACAGAATCATCGGTCGGTTTTGTACCCATCGTTTTAAACGAAAGTATGGCCGCCGCTTGTGCCATCGCCTCAACGATCAAAACACCAGGCATTACGGGGTGATAGGGAAAGTGGCCCGGGAAAAACGGCTCATTCACACTGACATTTTTTAAGGCAGTAATCTCTTTGCCAATTTCCATCGATATAACGCGATCAATCAACACAAATGGGTATCGGTGCGGTAAGTGATCTAAGATTTCATGAATATCCATCCCATTTGTATCGTTTTTATTTGCTACTGACTCTGTCATATCATTCTCTATTTTTGGCGTTGAGAAGTTAATTTTTCAATCACTTCTTCTAAGGTTTTTATTTTATCTGTTAATTGGCCCATTTTATCCGTTAATTGACTAAGGTGGCGAATATTTGCAGCCGTCTTTAGCCATGCATCATGTTCTTGAAACGGCATCAGTGCTGTGTAGGTGCCGGCTTTATGAATGGAACGCATAATCATGCTGCCAGGTGAAATAGTCACCTCATCAGCAATAGTTAAATGCCCCAGGATCATGGCTGCACCGCCAATTTTACAATGCTTGCCAATGATAGCACTGCCAGCGATTCCAACACAGCCGGCAATCACAGAATGTGCGCCTATACGGCAGTTATGTGCGATTTGAATCAGATTATCTAGCTTAACACCTTCTTCGATTACCGTATCGTCTATTGCACCACGGTCAATCGTGGTATTGGCACCGATATCCACATGATCATGAATGATGACACGCCCTATTTGCGGAATTTTCACCCAGTATTTTTGATTGTCTGGCGCAGCAGTTTCGGCATATCCAAAACCATCATTGCCGATAACGCATCCGGAAAACAAATGGCAGTTTTGGCCGATTTGTACGTTGTGTTTGATAGTGATATTGGCTTCAAGTTTTGTATGATCACCAACTACAGAGTTGCGCTCAATCACGCAACCGGCGCCTATCATGACATTTTTACCGATAAGCACATTGGCCTCCACCACAACGCCCGGGCCAATGCTGCAATCTTCCGGAATTTGTGCGGATGAATCAATCACCGCGCTTGGATGCACGCCAATTGGCGCTATATACTGTGGATTAAACAATTGTGACAAACGCGCAAAGTACGCATAAGGATTATCGGTCACAATTTTCGGAAGCTCAGTGAGCGACGCATGCTCTGGTTTGATAATGACAGCGCTGGCCGCTGTTTTATTGAGTTGCGATGTGTATTTGGTATCGCTAAAGAAGCCGATAGCGCCTGCTTGCGCATAGCCCAGCGAACCAACACGTGTAATAACGGTATCTGCAGAGCCTGAAACTGAGCCGCCTAATTGTTGTGTGATTTCTTGCAGCGATAAATGAATGCTCATAAAAACATCTGGATAAAAGACTGTTAAGGCAGCACCGAGTTTATTTTTTACCCAATAGTTTCAATACTTTATCTGTAATATCGATTTTTTTGCTGGCGTAAGCCACACCGCCATAAACCACTAAATCGTAACCATCGGTTTCGGATACGGTTTGTACCGCCTTGTTAATACGGTCTTGCAGCACAGAAAGTTCTTCGTTCTTGCGCAAGTTAATATCTTCACGCAATTCGCGCTGCTTGCGCTGAAATTCAATTTTAAGATTAGAGACGTCGCGCTCTTTATTGCGGCGTTCTGATTCTGAAAGTGTGACGCCTTCTTTGTCTAGAGTGGCTTCAATGTCACGGATCTGCTTTTGTGTGCGATCAAGCTCTTGCGAGCGCGGGCTAAATTCGCGCTCAAGTTTTTTGCCACTTTCAGCCGTTTGCGGCGCTTCCTGCAAAATCTTGTCGACTTGAACATAGCCTACTTTAAGCTCGGCTGCCGCCAGATTGCTACTTAAACTAGTAACTAGCGCAAACAGGCCAGCAGAAACTATGGTTTTTAACGTTTGATTCAATTCCATCTCCTCACAGCACGGGCTTGTAACCCATTTAAGCTATTCTACTGTTCATACATTTATTGCTTATATTATCACTACTGGCAGGTTTAAAACTGCTGCCCAAGTTGGAATTGCAATGTCTGGGTTTGATCGCCCTCTTTTGCGTTAAGTGCTTTTGCAAATACCAGTTTCAAAGGACCAAACGGTGAGAACCAGCTAATACCCACACCGGTAGAGTAACGTAACTCACCCAGGCTAAGTGATTGATTTTCTGAGTAAACATTACCGGCATCAAAAAACGCGCTTAAACGAAATTGTGATGAATTTTTAACCAAAGGCACAGGTACGAATAACTCGGCGTTAGCCAGTATGCGACGCGTACCACCTACAGCAAAATCTTCGCCGGTCAATGGATCGGTATCGCGCGGGCCAATCGCGCCGTTATCATAACCGCGCACCGAGTTTACGCCGCCGATGTAGAAGTTTTTAAAGAATGGGTACACTTCGCTACCGTAACTATCGGCAAAACCTAACTCACCATTCAACAACAAGGTCGTATCTTTATATATCTCTTTATACCAGGCGTGCTTATATTCCACTTTGTAATACTGTAAATCCAGGCCTGGCACACTGGCTTCTGCAGTTAATCGCTGTAAAACGCCATTATTCGGGAACAAGGTGTTATCGCGCGAATCGTGGGTCCAGCCTAAAGCCAACTGTAAAGAGCTATTGCTGCAACCACTTAAATTACCGCAAAAATCCAGATACTGTTTCGGACTGTTGCTGGACAAATCGATTTTTGTGTAATCAGCGGTCAAGCCAGCACTGAAGAAATCGCGCTCACTTAATGGCAAGCCAAAGCGTACGCCTGCGCCATATGAAGAGCTGCTGTAAGTACCAATGTCCAGCGATTGCGTGTTTACATCGCGCCTGTATACATCAAAGCCGCGGCTGATACCATCCGGTGTAAAATATGGGTCAGTAAAGGAAAGCGAATAAGTGGTGTTTACTTTACCCGTGTTGATTTGTGCAGAAACACGGTTTCCTGTGCCCAAAAAGTTTTGCTGATTGACGGTAACGCCTAAAACCACACCTTCATTACTTGATAAGCCCGCGCCGAACTGCACGCTACCAGTCGACCTTTCGGTCACGTTGATATTAATATCAACTTGGTCATTGCTACCCGGCACGGCTGGCGTTTCAATATTCACATTATCAAAATACTGCAAACGCTCTAAACGTACCTTAGAACGATCAATTTTGTCGCCGGCATACCAGGCTGACTCAAGCTGGCGCATTTCGCGGCGTAACACAGAATCACGCGTGCGCGTGTTGCCGGTCAGGTTGATACGGCGCACATAAACGCGTTTTCCCGGATCCACAAAAAAAGTAAACGCAGCGGTATGGTTTTCTTTGTTGATTTCGGGGATTGCATTGACATTAGAAAAGGCATAACCATCATTACTTAACCTGTCGCTAATCGCTTTGCTCGATTCGGTAATTAGTTGACGATTAAACGTATCGTTTTTAGCGATTTTAATCAGTGGTTGAAGATCAGCTTCCGGCACTTGCAACTCGCCAGCCAGTTTTACGTCACTGATGGTATATTTCTCGCCTTCGGTAACGTTAACCGTAATATAAATATCTTGCTTATCAGGCGAGATAGACACTTGGGTCGAATCAACCGAAAACTCCAAGTAGCCTTGATTCATGTAAAACGACTTTAATGTTTCCAGGTCAGCGGTCAGCTTTTGCTTGGAATACTGATCGTCTTTGTTCCACCAGCTCATCCAGTTAGGGGTGGTCAGCAAAAATTCGGCGCGCAGGTCTTCAGTGGTAAACACGTTATTACCCACAATATTGATATCACGAATTTTGGCGACTACGCCCTCTTCAATTTCAAAGCGTACGGCAACGCGGTTACGCTCCAGCGGGCTAACAACTGTTTTTACATTGGCGCCATATTTGCCTTGGGCTAAATATTGACGCTTGATTTCTTGCTCCGCGCGATCCAGTTGCGATTTGTCAAAAATCAAACCTTCTGAGATACCGATTTGCTTAAGGCCTTCTGTCATTTTGTCAGAAGGAAAAGACTTATTGCCACTGAAATCGATTTTGGCAATTGCTGAACGCTCTTGCACCGTGACAACCAGTACATCACCTTCGGCCTCAATACGCACGTCTTTAAAAAAGCCCGTGTTATAGAGAGATTTGATCGCTTGCGTGGCTTTTTCGTCGCTCATCACATCGCCAACTTGTACCGGCAGGTAATTAAAAATGGTGCCTGCTTCGGTGCGTTGTAAACCTTCTACGCGGATGTCTTTTACTACAAAAGGCTCAAGCGCCAACACATGCTGGCTGAAGAGTGCGAATACAATAGCGGGGATATGGCGGATTTTAAACAAATGATTAACCCGTAATTAGTCGATTGAAGTCATTAAAAATGGCAATTGTCATTAGTAAACCTAACAACACGAACCCTATTTTTTGTCCAGCTAACATAGTTTGATCTGACACTGGCGAACCCTTGAATATTTCAACGATATAATACATTAAATGCCCGCCATCTAACACAGGTATTGGTAAAAGGTTGAGCACACCAATACTAATACTGACTAAAGCCAGAAAACTAAGAAAGGTGACAAGCCCTAAATTCGCGCTCTCGCCAGCAAATGTTGCAATGGTCACCGGGCCACTGATGCCTTTAATTGATACCTGCCCAGTCAGCATCCTGCCCAGCATTTTCAGGCTAAAAATTGCAGTATCCCATGTTTTTGAAATAGCTTTTTGAAAGCTTTCGAGTGGTAAATACTTAATTTCAATCAATAGCTTATCCAACACCGCCTGTTCAATTTTCACACTGGCGCCTAACCTGCCGATTTCTTTGCTGTTTTCCGTTATTTGTTCCGGGGTGGCAACAAGAGTCAGTATTTTTTGAGCGCGCTCTATTTTAAACTGTAATGGCTGCTCCGGATTGGCCTTCACCGTATTAACCACGCTTTCCCAATCGGGCATGCTGACATTATCAATACTGAGGATTTTGTCACCTGTTTGAAAACTGGCTTTTTGCGCTGCGCTGTCCGGCAGTATTTCACCCAAAATAGGTAGCAATGCTGGCTTCAACATGTCCAAGCCCACTTTTTTCAGGATATCGATTTCCGGGTCGCTTTCAATCCCTTCAAAGCTCAGCACACGCGTGCTCAGGTCCTGATGTTCATTTAGCGTTTCAACTTCTACACTTTTGCTTTCAAGGGAATGCTCTAACAATATCCAACGCGCATCTGTCCAGGTTTTAACTGGCATGCCAGCGACTTTCTGAATGGTTTCACCACTTTTAAAACCTGCACTTGCCGCCAAGCTATCGACGGCAACTTCACCCACGATTGGGCGCATGCCGGTCACCCCTTGCATAAACAACAGCCAATACAGCAATATGGCTAATAAAAGGTTGGCGACAGGCCCAGCCAAGACAATGGCAATACGCTTCCACACCTTCTGGCGGTTAAATGCACGCTTTAATTCAGTTTCAGAATAAACCGCTTGCTCAATATATTGGCCATTTTCAAGCGCCGATTCGCGCTCGGCTTTTAACTCACGCTCATCCAGCATTTTGACAAAACCGCCAAGCGGAATCGCCGCTAGCACGAATTCCGTTTTATCCTTGCCAAAGGTTTTTTTCCACAAGGGTTTGCCAAAGCCGATTGAAAATCGCAGCACTTTGACATCGCACCAGCGCGCCACCTGAAAATGCCCGTACTCATGTATCGTCACCAATAGGCCGATAGTGACAATAAATGCGAACAAGGTCATCATGCGCTTAAGGCCTGTTGTGGTTTGATTTTAACCATATTGCTTTGTGCGAATTGCCTTGCTTCAAGGTCGATAGCCTGTAATTGCTCCAAAGATGAAACAGGCTCAGACGGTATGCAATCCAGCGCTTTTGCAATCAAAACGGGGATGCTTAAAAAGTGGATCTGATCATTCAAAAACGCCTCTACTGCGACCTCATTGACGGCATTCAATATTGCTGGTGCTGTGCCGCCTAACGCCAAGGCATCATAGGCCAATTGCAGGCATGGAAAGCGTTTGGTGTCCGGCGCTTCAAACTCAAGTTTGGCGATTTCCAGCAAATTAAGTGATGCCACGCCTGATTCAATACGATTGGGGTAAGCCAGCGCATAGGCAATCGGTGTACGCATATCAGGGTTGCCCAGCTGCGCCAGCACGCTGCCATCGATATATTCCACCATGGAATGAATCACGCTTTGCGGGTGCACAACCACTTCTATCTGCTCAGGCTTGGCATTGAATAACCAGTGCGCCTCAATCACCTCTAAACCCTTGTTCATCAAGGTGGCCGAATCAATGGTGATTTTGGCACCCATCACCCAGTTAGGGTGTTTCAGTGCCAGCGCCGGAGTAACGGCTTCTAATTGTGCTTGTGAGTAGCGCCGGAACGGGCCGCCAGATGCGGTGAGCAGAATTTTGCGGATGCCACTATCGCTTAAATGCGCTAACTGCTGCGGTGGCATCACCTGGAATATCGCGTTGTGCTCGCTATCGATTGGCAACAAGGTCGCGCCACCGGCTTTAACCGCTTGCATAAACAAGCTACCGGCCATAACCAGCGTTTCTTTATTGGCCAGTAAAATGCGTTTACCGGCATGCGCGGCAGCCATGGCTGGCTTTAAGCCGGCTGCACCAACGATTGCCGCCATCACAATATCAACTTGCGCGTTGCTAGATACCTGCTCCAGGCCTGCCATACCTGAGATAACCCGGGTTTGACTGCCCGCTGCTTTTAACTGCTCACGTAAATCAAGTGCGGATTTTTCATTCAGCAAAACCGCAATCTGCGGCTTGAATTGCAAACATTGCTTTAACATCACGGCTACATTGGAGTTAGCCGCCAGCGCATACACTTGATAGGCATCCGCGTGCCGCTCAATCACATCCAGCGTTTGTAAGCCTATGGTGCCTGTGCTACCTAAGATAGTGATTTTTTGCAATTTAAGCGACCGAGTTAAAGTATGAGTAGGTGTAAATCATCAGGATAGCGATGGGCAGGCTGGGAATAATACCGTCTACACGATCTAAAACACCGCCGTGGCCTGGCAACAGATGCCCGCTATCTTTAAGGTTGGCTTGTCGCTTCATCAGTGATTCAAACAAATCACCTACCACGCCTAAAATGGTGATCACCCACAAAGCGGGGAAAATGGCCAGCTGGTGAAAACCCACACCATCGTTTAAATATAAGACCGCGCCAAACAGCGTGACTGCAATCAAAGCGCCAATTACGCCTTCCCAGGTTTTACCTGGGCTGATATTGGGCGCTAATTTATGCTTGCCGAAATTTTTACCGGCAAAATAGGCCGCACTATCGGCAATCCAGATAGTTGCCAGCAATACCAGCAGCAACCATGGGTCCGCACCTTTAGCACAAACCAAGGCCAGCCATAGCGATGCGATCAGCAACAAACCCAAGGCTGCCATAAGGTATTT
>JAZKEN010000051.1:29948-32780 GCA_040387035.1 Pseudomonadota bacterium
CATGGCATACGCCCAGCTGATATTGCCCAGCATAAACAGCGCAGGGATAAAAAAAGCGACCAGTATGGCGGCGGTAATAACGCGGGTTTTAAGCATATTTGAACTAACTGCCCGCCGTTAATTGTTCACTGGTGCGGCCAAAGCGGCGCTCTCTTTGCTGATAGGAACTGATTGCCGCAGTGAAGGCTTTTGAATCAAAGTCCGGCCAAAGTGTGTCGGTAAAATATAACTCGGTATACGCCAATTGCCAAAGCAGAAAGTTGCTGACGCGCTTTTCGCCACCGGTGCGGATAAACAAATCTGGCTCGGTGGCGTAATGCATGGATAAATAAGGCGCGATATCTTCTTCTGTAAATGCATCTTGCTTGGCTGGAAGCGCTTTAACCATGCGATTGGTGGCCTGCAGGATATCCCAGCGCCCACCGTAATTGGCAGCAATACTTAAGGTTAGGCCTGTATTGTTAGCGGTTAACTTTTCTGAAGCTTCAATTTGCGCCACTAAATCCGCATTAAAACGCGTGCGGTCACCAATCAATATCAAGCGGATATTATTGTCATGCAGCTTGACCACTTCACGTTTAAGCGCATCCATAAACAAGCCCATTAAAAACGAGACTTCATCATCAGGCCGGCGCCAGTTTTCACTGCTAAAGGCAAACAAGGTTAAAAACTTGACATCCATTTGCGCGCACTGCTTGACCAGGTCACGCACGATTTCCACCCCGCGTTTATGGCCAGCTACGCGCGGTAAGAAACGTTTTCTGGCCCAACGTCCATTACCATCCATAATCACCGCGATATGCTGTGGAATTTCAGCTGATTCAGGAATGGCTTGTGTAGAACTTGACGATTTGGAAAAAAACTTCAATGCGTGATCCTTTTAATTGCGGCATTCATACTGACTAGCTAAACCGCCATCAAATCAGTTTCTTTGGCTTGCAGCAATTTATCCACTTCAACAACCGCTTTATCTGTCATTTTCTGCACGTCGTCTTGCGCACGACGCTCGTCGTCTTCACCGATTTCTTTATCTTTCAGCAATTTCTTTAAGGCATCATTGGCATCACGACGCACATTGCGGATAGCCACTTTTGCGCCTTCTCCCTCATTGCGTACGATTTTGGTCAAATCGCGGCGGCGCTCTTCTGTCAGCATTGGCATCGGCACGCGGATCAGGTCACCATTGGTGGCTGGGTTAAGGCCCAGATCGCAATCACGGATGGCCTTCTCAACCTTGCCAATCATATTTTTTTCATAAGGCTGTACATTAATGGTGCGTGCGTCGCCCAAATTAACGTTGGCCACCTGGTTTACCGCTACCATAGACCCATAGTACTCAACCATCACATGATCAAGCAAGCCGGTGTGGGCACGACCGGTACGAATTTTTGCCAGGTCATTTTTAAGCGATTCTAATGACTTCTGCATTTTTAAATCGGCGTTTTTTTTAATCTCTTCCAACATGTGCTTCTCCAACTTTACTTATTATTGACGCAAATAAACTAATTGTTACGATACAACGACACGTGTACCTTCATTTTCACCCATAACCACACGCATTAAAGCATCTGCTTTAAAAATATTAAATACCGCAATTGGCATTTTTTGATCACGGCATAATGTAAACGCCGTAGCATCCATTACTTTTAAGTCTTTTAAAATCGCTTCGTCAAAAGTAACGGTTTCATATTTAGTAGCGGTGGCGTCTTTTTTAGGATCGGCTGTGTAAATACCATCGACTTTAGTGGCTTTTAATACAATATCGGCATCAATTTCCATGCCGCGTAAAGCGGCTGCAGTATCCGTGGTAAAAAAAGGATTGCCAGTACCTGCGCCAAAAATCACAACACGGCCTTTTTCCAAGGCACGCAAGGCTTTGGCACGAACATAAGGCTCTACAAATTCGATACCCAGGGCGCTCTGCACGCGCGCCTCAACGCCAATATGACGCATCGCATCTTGCAGCGCAAGCGCATTCATCACAGTGGCTAGCATACCCATATAGTCTGCAGTGGCCCTATCCATGCCTTCTGCGGCTGGCGCTACGCCGCGAAAAATATTACCACCGCCAATCACCACACCTACTTCAACACCCAAATCAACGATTTCCTTGATTTGTGCGACGATATTATTGATGGTACTGCGATTAATGCCATAGGCATCATCACCCATCAATGCTTCGCCGGAAAGTTTAAGTAGTATGCGTTTATAGGCTGGTTTTGCCATGGTTTACCCTGTTTTAATATTTCGATTATTTAATCACAAACCCTAGGATTTTACTAAATTATCAGACAGCTTTAATTCAGTTTTATGGGGTTTCACATAGTTTTACACGGTCCAGAATGAATTCACCCTCACTTTAAGCCACATCGCTTAAAAATAGGCGAAAAAAAAGTGAGCCCGGCATTACGCCAAGCCCACTTTATTCTTTAGAGCATTTTAAACTTTGGCTGCGGCGGCAACTTCTGCGGCGTAATCAACTACTGCTTTTTCAATGCCTTCACCCACTGTAAACATGGTGAATGATGCAACTGATGCATTTTTTGATTTCAACAATTGCTCAATCGTAAATTTGTCATCTTTTACAAAGATCTGGCTTAACAATGTCACTTCTTTTAAGAATTTCTGCACAGTACCGTCAGCGATTTTTTCCAGCATCGCCTCCGGTTTGCCGGCTTCTTTTGCTTTTTCAATGGCAACGCGACGTTCCGCTTCAATCAGGCTGGCATCAATGCCAGAAGCATCTAATGATTTTGGTTTAGCTGCAGCGATATGCATGGCCAAATCTTTTGCCAAGGCATCGTCACCACCAACCAAGTCTACCAACACGCC
>JAZKEN010000052.1:0-8657 GCA_040387035.1 Pseudomonadota bacterium
AGGCTACAGGTAGTTTTACCCTCAGGGATTTTCTCTTTAACGACTGAATAGGTATCCGCTTCCACGATGCGGTAATCCACGCCTAATTGCTTAAAGTATTCCGGCAGAATATGCGCAGGAAAGTTGGGCTGTTTCTGGTCCAGATTCATGGCAATCAGCTTGAAGTCGATAGGCGCGCGTTCTTGCAGCGCCAGCAACATCATCAACATGGTGTAGCTGTCTTTGCCGCCACTCATGCATACCAGCACCGTGTCGCCATCTTCAATCATATTGTAATCGCCAATGGCTTTGCCGGTGGACGAAATGAGGCTGTTACGCAACTTGATAAAGTTGTTGGAGTGGTTATCAGGTAAGTGCTTAATCATGTGCTTATCATCAATTGACTATTAATGCTGATTATAACTGAAGGCGAACATTAAGTTCTGTAGCATATTTTGCATTTTGGGCGACAGCCTGCATTTGCGGCTTAACAATTCTTTACAACATGGCTCACTAAAATCGTCCGAATATCTTATAGCATCTGTAGTAGTTAGGACCATGCTTTAAGCAACTATGGCAAGCTAAATTCAGCTTGGATTGGCCCGGAATGGATGTATTTTGTTGATAAGGGACAATGTTGAAAGTCACAATTGATTGGAAAGTATATTTAAGCTTGGGAATCTTGCTTGCATTATGCTTGCCCATCGTCAGTGGATGGGTTAATCGTGACATTTGGTATTTTTCTGTTTTGTTGTATGGCTTGTTGGGCATTTTTTGGGGAATAAAGTCAAATAAACCTGAATTAACTAGCCCGTGGATTTTGTTTTTACTCTCTATCGCCTCGCAATGCGTGGGGGCCATTATTCAATCCAACACCGATGCTAATGGTGATTTTGGTGCAAGTTTATCTCCCGCCGATTTTTTTCTGCTATGCGGTCATTTGTTACTGGCGTCATCACTGTGGCAATTTGCCAGCAAATTACATCACGAGTTCCCAAAACATGGTTTTTACCAAGGCTGGATTCTGGCGACCAGCTTGATACTAATTGGCTGGCAGTTTCTGTTTTTATCCACCATTGTTAACAATGGTTTTTCAATCTATAAACCGCAGTTTTTCAGGATGATATACCCAACCTTGTCCTATATTGAGCTTGGTATGCTGCTGTGGATGTGGGCAAGTACCGAGGCAAGAAAATCCCAAGCCTTTATTTTTCTTGTTATGGCTGTTGCACTGTTTGCGGGTGGCGAGACGATGTTTCACGGCACCAGCTACAGCCTGGGTGTGCCGCGTGATTTTAATTTAGTACTATGGTTGGGCGCCTATGTCGCTTTTGGCACGGTGGCCATGCACCCTGAGATGAAATTATTGGCGATTCCACGGCTTAGTAAAGAAAGCAGCCATTTTAATAATGTACTGACGTTGCTACTGCCACTGGTGCTGTTATTGCCGGTTACCCTGCTGATTATTTATCATCAAGAGTTGCACCCTGCAACTATTGGTATCTTGATCGGATTTTTTTCAGTGATCGTGATTGGCTGGTATCAGCTTATCGCGTCTATGCGCAAAATAATGCAATTCGCCCAGTTGTTAGAAACACAAAGCAGAACAGATTATCTTACGGGCATTCCAAACCGCAATCATATCGAGCATGTAGTAGGCGCCAATATTGATCATGTCAGCAGCCTTTATGGGCGAGGCTATAACGGCTTATTGCTCATCGATATAGACGGTTTCAAGGCGATTAATAATACCTTTGGTTTCAGTGTAGGCGACGCGATTCTCAAATCCATTGCAGTAACTCTTTACAATGAAAGTGTTAAAAAAGGCCACCATTTTGCCAGGGTTGATGGCGATGAATTTACGCTTTTGATGAGCAATATTAAAAACAGGCAAGATATTGAAACCCAGGCATGGCTCATTCATCAATTGTTAAATGTGCCGATTGACATTAATGGGATAAAAATTAAAGCCAGTTGCAGTATTGGCGTGTCAATCAATGCTGCCCATGAAAAAGTAAGCTATATGACCATGCTAAAAGAAAGTGAGCGCTCACTGGTCAATACAAAGCGTAATCAGTCCCAGGTAGAGGTTTACGATAAAAGTAAGGATATCGAAGAAGATAAAAGCTGGGTTATAGCCGATTTTCGGGCGGCGATTGCCGAACACCAGCTGGTTGTGTATTACCAACCCAAAGTTTATATGAGTAGCCAGAAGGTAGTGGGTGTAGAGGCGCTTATTCGCTGGCAACATCCTGAGCGCGGTTTATTGACGCCGGATATGTTTCTGCCGCAGATTGAGGCAACCGATTTAATTCATGACATGTTTAGCCTGGTGCTCAATGATGCAACCAAGCAATGGCGTAGCTGGAGTAAGCAAGGCTTGATGATTGGTATTGCGCTTAATGTAAGCGCCAGGGATTTAATGAATTTTGATTTGGCCAATCAGATTAAGCAGGCGCTTATACAAAATAATATGCCAGCAAGTTATTTTGAAATTGAAATTACCGAATCAAGCGCGCTATCTGACCCGGCGCGCGTTAAAGCGGTACTCGCGAACTTGATGGAGTTGGGTTTTAAAATCAGCGTTGATGATTATGGAACCGGTTACAGCTCATTGCTGTATTTGCAGCAGTTGCCGCTACACTACCTTAAAATCGACCAGCAATTTATCAGGGAAATGTTAAACGATAAATTTAGTGAAACAATCGTGCGTTCAACCTTGGATCTAGCGAAAAACCTTAATATCCAGGTGATTGCCGAAGGGGTTGAAGATGCGCAGGTGTATCAACAGTTAAAAAAATTAGGCTGCTATGCGGCGCAAGGTTATTTGTTTTCTCAACCGGTTGCCGCTGAAAATATGGTGAGCCTGGTTAAAACCATTGAGTCGGCAGATTTTTTATCTTAGCTTTTTGTACGTCCGACAAGTTTACAGGTTCAAGCTGCGCCCGCCATCCACTGCCAGCACGTGGCCTGTGATAAACGGCGCATCAGCCACCAGAAATTTCACCGCTTTGGCAATGTCTTTTGGCTCACCGATTTTTTTTAACAGCGTTTGTGAAATCACGCGCTGGCGGTACACTTCATCAAACTGCGGGTTATTTTCCGGCCATTGCACAGGCCCAGGTGCAACGGCATTCACACGCACTTCCGGGCTTAATTCATGCGCCAGTGATTTAGTCAGGGTGACCAAGCCTGCCTTGGCCACGCTATACACCACGTAGCCTTTTTTCGGGCGCTCAATATGCATATCGGTGATATTCACGATGCAACCATGGTTTTTGCGCAATTCTGTCGCAGCCGACTGCGCCAGAAACATCGGTGCTTTCAAGTTGCTCCCTACTAAGTCGTGCCAATTGTCTTCGGTGATCGAACCAATTTCGGTGGCGTAATAACTGGATGCATTATTAATCAATACATCCAGTTTACCGAAATGCTTCACCGTTTCCTGCACCAGGCTAGGTAAAACCGCCATATTCAGCAAATCACCCTGGATGATGGCCACCGAATTCGTGCGCTGCAAATTCAGCTCGGCTTGCAAGGCGCGCGCTTCTGATGTGCTGGTTTTGTAGTGAATCATTAATTGCGCGCCGCATGCATGCAGTTCGCGGCAAATCGCTGCGCCCACGCGCTTTGCGCCGCCGGTTATTAGCACCACTTTATTGTTTAGGGATTCGCTCAATATGCACTCACTTTAGTAATCAAATATTATAATGGCTTATGGCCGCATCTTTACATCTAAATCTACCTATTCCAAATGCGCAGGCACAAGAGCATAGCCGACAGTTAAGCATTTTAATTCAGCAACAGATCAGCCAGTGCGGTGGCTGGATAGATTTTTATACCTTTATGCAGATGGCCTTGTATACGCCTGCCCTAGGTTATTACAGCGGCGGCGCGCTTAAGTTCGCCGATTTTCAAAAAGGCGGTGGCGATTTTGTCACCGCACCACAAATTTCGCCACTTTTTGCGCGCTCTTTAGCCAGGCAGGCAGCACAGATTTTAGCCGAAACCCATGGCGACATTTTAGAATTAGGTGCAGGCACAGGCAGATTGGCGGCTGACCTGTTGCTTGAATTGCACTCTTTACAGCAGCTCCCTGCGCAATACTTTATATTGGAAGTAAGCGATTATTTGCGCCAAGTCCAGCTAGAAAACCTGCAGAAATTACCTGCTGATTTATCGGCACGCGTGGTGTGGCTGGATGCACTGCCAGCAGATTTTGTCGGTTTGATTCTTGGTAATGAGGTATTGGATGCGATACCTGTTCACCTGGTAGGAAAAACGCAGCAAGAATTAGTACAGCGTGGCGTGGCTTTCAATGCAGGCTTTGTCTGGCAAGATCGGCCCTTGGCTACAGGTGAATTGCATGATGAAGTAAGTGCCTACTCACTGCCGGATAACTACCTGACCGAAGTATGTCCTGCGGCATCAGGCTTGATTCACAGCTTGGCTGCCAGTTTAAGGCAAGGCGTGATTTTGATGATTGACTATGGTTTTGGTGCGGCCGAATACTACCATCCGCAGCGCGATACAGGTACCTTGATGTGCCATTATCAACACTATGCGCACAGCAATCCGTTGATCAATGTCGGGCTGCAAGACATCACCGCGCATGTGAATTTTACGGCGATTGCGGAAGCCGGCGTTTCGCAACACTTAAGTTTGGCAGGCTATTGTAATCAAGCCAGCTTTTTAATGAATTGCGGCTTGCTGGAAATACTTAGCCAAACATCACCAAACGATATGGCGGCTTATGCGCCTTTGGCGGCCGCCGCTCAAAAATTGCTATCACCTGCCGAAATGGGTGAGTTATTTAAAGCCATTGCACTCAGCAAAAATTTTGATTCGCCATTAATCGGTTTTAAAAGCGGCGATAAAGCGCATATGCTCTAAAATAAATTGACGCTAAATTCAGTATAATGCGCGCATGACCGATTTAACTAAAACACAAACACCTGAAAACGATGTACAAAATGAGCATATGCATCGCCGCATTCGCAGCTTTGTCTTGCGTCAAGGCCGCCTGACCAAAGGCCAGGCACATGCGCTGGAAACGGTTTGGCCGCAGTTTGGTATTGAATATGCAGAAGAATTGCTGGATTTGAATCAGGTTTTTGCCAGAAAAAACAGTAAGAAAATTTTGGAAATCGGTTTTGGCATGGGTGAAAGTACCGCCAAAATCGCGCAAACCTTGCCCGATTGCGATTTTGTGGCGGTAGAGGTGCACACGCCAGGTGTTGGCAGCTTGCTTAAACTGATTGAAGAATCCAGTATCCCGAATATTCGCATCATCCAGCATGACGTGGTGGAAGTGCTGCAGCATATGATTGCGGATAATAGCCTAGATGGCGTGCATATCTTTTTTCCTGACCCATGGCACAAAAAGCGCCATCACAAGCGCAGGTTGATTCAAGCGGAGTTTTTAAAGCTGCTCTGCACTAAATTGAAAGTGGGCGCTTACATTCATGTTGCAACCGACTGGCAGGAATATGCAGAATGGGTGCTAGAGATATTAAGCGCTGAACCGCAGCTACAGAATACTGCAAGCGATCTAGTGCCAGGCTATGCGGAGAAGCCTACTTACAGACCGCTGACTAAGTTTGAAAATCGCGGTATCAAGCTTGGGCACGGTGTATGGGATATGGTATTCAGGCGCCAGTAGGAAATTCAAATACCGCTGACGGCATGTTGAATTTCTGCTGACATATCAGCGCGGCCCCAGTTTCTCAATTTGCTCAAGTTTGGGTAATGTGTTTTGTTCTATTGGCTTAAGTGTCATCGCTAGACGCCAAAAAAACAGGCTCAGGATAGCGATAAAAAATATCGCCCAGACAAATCTGCGCTTAGTCCAATATTTGATAGGTGGCGTGTAAGCGAAAAGCAATAAAATACCGGCAATAATCGTCACGGCATCGAAGCTGGCGCGCTGCCAATAGCCGCCGCCCAAGTGCAGCCACATACCGAATTCATCAAACGTTAATGCCAGGCCAATGCCATAAGCAACAGCTATTACACTCAGCCATTTACCAGAGGGCGGCTCGAAAAGTAGTACGGCACCCACGATGGAAAGAATGAATATACCGTAATTGAGGTGGTGTATATGCGTGCCAGCCAAATGAAAGTATAAGTCTGGAATATCGCGCGACATGATAAAAAATACCACAATTCGCGCCAGTGCGAATGTGACGATAAAGCTTGTGAGTACCAGTCTTTGAATGTGTTTGGTGGGGTGCACGGGTGTAACTGGCAGGTGAAAACGTTTACAAAATCAATCTTTGCCGGCTTAAGAAACTTCGTTCGCCAAATCTTTAGAGTCTTCTGCGAATAACCAGGCGCCAATCACTTTTTCGGCTTCTTCCACGCCTAATTTTTTAGAGCTGGAGAATAGCTGCACCGTGCAATTGCTGCCATAGGTTTTATCCCAGGTTTCTAGCAACTCTTTGCGTACTTTAGCCAGCGTCAATCCCGCTTCGCCGCGCGATAATTTATCCGATTTTGTTAACAGGACATGCACAGGTTTGCCGCTTGGGCAAAACCAATCCAGCATCTGGCGGTCTAGCGGTGTTAGTGGATGGCGGCTATCCATAACTAAAACCAGCCCGCCCAAGCTGGTACGCTCGGATAAATAGCGCGCCAGCACGCTTTGCCAGTGGGCGCGCATGCTTTCCGGCACTTTTGCATAGCCGTAGCCGGGTAAATCGACCAGGTGGCGGTCATTGCCCAAGGTGAAAAAGTTGATGAGCTGGGTGCGGCCGGGTTGTTTGCTGACAAAAGCCAGGCGGTTGTGGTTGGCAAGCGTATTGAGCGCGCTGGATTTACCCGCGTTTGAGCGGCCAGCAAAAGCGACTTCGATACCGGAAGCAGGTGGTAAATCGCGTAAATGATGGGCTGAAATAAAGAAAGTAGCGTTTTGAAAAAGCGGCATGGCGTGTTTGTCTGTAAAACTTAAGGCATAAATGCTATCACGAACAGGCCTAATTTGATAAAATATAAATCTGATAAAATATTAAGTTAATTAAATAGTTAGGAAAGCAATACAATGTTTAAGCATGTGAGTTTAATCGCCGTTTTAGCGTTCAGTTTGTCTTCAAATTTGGTTTTATCCGCAACCAATCCAGCACAGAAAGCCGAGCCAGTAGCAGCCGCTCCGGCCGCTAAAAAGCAAACGGCAGAGCAAATTGTACAAGGCGTTTGCGCAGCCTGTCATGGCGCCGATGGCAATAGTGCGATTACTTTAAATCCCAAGTTAGCGGGTCAGCATCCTGAGTATTTATTAAAACAGCTTAAAAACTTTAAAGAAGGTACACGCGCCAATGCGGTGATGAGCGGCATGGTGGCGAATTTGACACCTGAAGAGATGCAAAACCTGGCTGCTTATTTTGCGACACAAAAACAAACCCTGGCAAAAGCCAAAACCAACGGCGCCGCTTCTTTGGGTGAAAAAATCTACCGTGGCGGCATTGCCAAAACCAATGTGCCGGCATGTGCGGCTTGCCATGGCGCAAACGGTGCGGGCATTCCTAAACAATTCCCGCGTTTGGCTGGCCAGCATGCGGATTACACTTACCAGCAGCTCAAAACATTCCGCACAGGTGAGCGTGCCAATGCGCCGATGATGATGGTGATTGCAACCAAAATGACCGATGCGGAAATGCAAGCAGTAGCAGACTATATGCAAGGTTTGCGTTAATTTCAAAACCGTTGAAAAAGCCTATTGCAACAGGCTTTTTCAACAACCTTTGCAATAATATCGTTTTTCAATTTTTCATGTCGTCGCACTGAAGGTACATAGCGTTAAGCATTCATCTTGAAATCACCTACCACCACCTCACAACGTTTTTATGAGCTGCTCAGCTCAATGCGCTTTGCCGTCAGCATGCTCACCGTATTGGGTATCGCCTCCATTATTGGTACGGTGCTCAAGCAAAACGAGCCTTACGAAAATTACATCATCAAGTTTGGCCAATTCTGGTTTGAAGCTTTTGAAAAACTGGGTCTGTATGATGTGTATCATGCCACCTGGTTTTTGGTCATCTTGTTATTCTTGGTGATTTCGACCAGCTTATGTATTTACCGCAATAGTCCTTTAATGGTGCGTGAGTGGAAAACCTTTAAAGAGCACGCAGCCGAAAAATCTTTACGCGCTTTCAGTCACCAGGCATCTTTTAGCCAATCTGGCCTAAGCCAGCAGGCCGATACGGCAGCGACCAAAGCTAAATTAGCCAATTACCTGGCTTCCCAGGGCTTTAAATTTAAATTCAATACGCAGCAAAATGGTGATGAGCTGATTGCGGCCAAAGCGGGTACGCATCAGCGCTTAGGCTATATTTTTACCCATGTTGCGATGGTGATCATCTTTTTTGGTGGCTTGCTGGATGGTAATTTGCCTTTTAAAGTGCAAGAGTTGTTGGGACAAAAAAAGATAGAAACACTGGATATCCCGGAAAGCCAGGTGCCTGCTGTTAGCCGTCTGACTACCAGCAACGCTTCATTTAGGGCCAATATGACCTTGCCGGAAGGCGTGAGTGATAATGTGGCATTTGTGCGGGTGCGCGATGGTTACCTGGTGCAGGAGCTGCCTTTCAGGGTGGCATTAAAAGATTTCCGCATCGAACATTACGCCACAGGCCAGCCCAAATCGTTTGAAAGCGATATTGTGATTACGGACAGCGATTTAA
>JAZKEN010000053.1:0-5410 GCA_040387035.1 Pseudomonadota bacterium
GAGCGCCTGGAATTTTTGGGCGATGGTGCGCTCAACTTTATTATTGCCAATCAACTTTATAATCGATTTAATAAATTGCCGGAAGGTGATTTAAGTCGTTTGCGTGCGCAATTGGTTAAGGAATCCACACTGTGCGAAATCGCACAACAGCTGAATGTAGGCGAATCACTTAAGCTAGGTGAGGGTGAATTGAAAAGCGCTGGCTGGCGTCGCCCTTCCATTTTGGCCGATGCGCTAGAAGCGATTGTGGGTGCGGTTTATATTGATGGCGGCTATGAAGCGGCTGAAGCTTTAGTGTTGAAATTATTCCAGGACAAACTCACTGATATCGACCCGAAAATCATTGATAAAGATGCTAAATCCCAATTGCAGGAGTTCTTGCAAAGCAAGAAAATGGATCTGCCCGATTACAATGTGGTGTTGATTCAAGGTGAAGCACATGCGCAAACGTTTAAAGTGGCCTGTGAGATTAAAGGTTTAAACATTGCTACCGTTGGTGAAGGCACCAGCCGTCGTATTGCCGAACAACGTGCAGCACAGCTAGCACTAGAAAAATTGGCACAAGAAAAAATCAATCGATAGCGCCTGCGCCCCATATTAATTAGTAATGTACAAAATAGAAACGAATACATGACACAAGATTTAAAACCAGATAGTCGACCATATCGTTGCGGTACCGTCGCCATCGTTGGCCGTCCCAACGTGGGTAAATCGACTTTGCTAAATCATATTTTAGGTATGAAATTAGCGATTACCTCGCGCAAAGCGCAAACTACACGCCATCGTTTGCTGGGTATTCATACCACGGAAGATACGCAGTTCTTATTTGTAGATACACCTGGCTTTCAGCAAAAGCACCTCAATGCGCTCAATAAAGGCTTAAATAAAACGGTGACGCAAGTGCTGACCGAAGTGGATGTAGTGCTGTTTGTGATTGAGCCGATGAAGCTGGGCGAAGCCGATACAAAAGTATTAAGCTTGCTGCCGACTGATAAGCCGGTGTTACTGGTGGTGAACAAAGCCGACCTGATGGGTGATAAGAATAATCTGCTGCCTTTGATTCAGGACTTTGATTTGCTGCATCCGTTTGTGGGTATTATCCCGGTCAGCGCGAAAAAAAGCCTTAACCTGGACGAGCTGCTCGAAACCACTCGCCAATACCTGCCCGAACAAGCTGCCATTTACGGTGAAGATGAATTGACCGATAAGAACGAGCGCTTCTTGGCAGCAGAGCTGATTCGTGAAAAAATATTCCGCTTACTAGGCGATGAGATACCGTATGCAGTGACGGTAGAAATTGAAAAGTTTGAAACCGTTAAAGGTTTGCGTCGCATTTTTGCCGCAATCATTGTGGATAAAGATAGCCAAAAACCAATGCTGATCGGTAAAAACGGCGAAAAAATGAAACAAATCTCCACCGAAGCGCGTCAAGATATGGAAAAATTATTTGGCAGTAAAGTGTACCTGGAAACCTGGGTCAAAGTAAAAGGTGGCTGGGCAGATGATGAAAGAGCATTAAAAAGCCTAGGTTACTAAAAATAGCTTTTTTAGATTCGCTTTGCGAGAAGCGACTATTTTAATTTAGGGTTTAGCGATGTCTGAACACAATGTTTTTAACCTACCGATCTACGGCAAACCGATTACGCTGGATGATGCGGGCATCTACTACGCGATTAACCGCAAAACCGGCGGCATTAATAATGTGTTTAACCTGGTGTACGAAACCGACACCAATCAGGATGGTGACTGGTATTTGTACCAGCTTAAAAATACCGGTAAAGATGGTGAGATGGGCTGGGTCATCCTGGCTGACCAAGGCGACTATGCCTTAAAAAGTATTTCAACCGAAGAGATCAAGCAGCATTTTGATAAGCCCGAATACGCCGAGCCTAAAGGCGCCTGGCAGCTGATCCGTAATTCCAGGTATGGTTTTGGTAAGTTTACGCCGCTGCATGCAGAGGATGAAAATCTATACGCGATGATACTTTTTTCCAGTGCAGAAACACCGGGTATATCCAAAATGCTAGTGCCGTTATTGATACAAAAAGCCGAAGATGAGGTGTTACAAAGCTTGAGCCAGTTAGAGCGCTAACCTTGGCTCTTTCCGTACATCTACACAAGCACGATAACCAGCCCGTCTACGTGCTGCATACCTATCCGTTTAAAGAAACCAGCCTGGTCGTAGAGTTATTCAGCCAGCAATTCGGCCGCCTGGCAGTGGTTGCCAAAGGCGCGCGCAGGCCGCATTCTGCCATGCGTGGTATGCTGCAATCGTTCCAGATGCTGTCAGGTGCGTGGTCTGGAAAAAATGAGCTGAAGACCCTGCATAGCCTGGATTGGAATGCCGGTTTGACGCTGCTGAAAGGCGAAGCCTTGATGTGCGGCTTTTATATGAACGAATTGCTGCTGCGATTGCTGCCGCGTGAAGATGCGCATGAAAGCCTGTTTGCCTACTATGACGCCACGCTGAAAACGCTGGCATCGGAACAAAGTCTGATGGACAACCAATATCCGGCTGGCGGTAAAAGCCTGGCGATTACCCTGCGCCGCTTTGAGCTTAAGTTATTGCAAGAAATGGGCTACGCCGTCCCTTTAGTCACCGACGAAAACGATGCTGCGATCATCGCCGATAAGGTCTATCGCTACGAAGCAGAGTATGGTGCGTGTGACTTAAATGCCACTAAAAATGGCGTACAATTAAGCGGTATAACGTTACTGAATATGGCTAACGATGACTACACCGATAGCCAGACGCAGAACCAAAGCAAGCAATTGATGCGCTATTTATTGGCGCATTATTTGGGCGATAAGCCACTGCATACCAGGCAGTTATTAATAGACCTGCAAGCTTTGTAACCCATGCTGAATTTCGCTCATACTTTGTTGTCATGCCTTGCCGTACTATTTTGTACGGTCTTCGGCATATCGCTGCGTCTGAGCTTCAATTGGCATTGAATTTGAAAATATAGTTATTAAAGTAACAACGAAATTTGAGAATAGAAAAATGATTAAATTAGGTGTCAATATCGACCACGTCGCAACCATCCGCCAGGCGCGTGGTACTAAATACCCCAGCGTAGTGCAGGCTGCGCTACGTGCCGAGCAATCGGGTGCGGATAGCATTACGTTGCATTTGCGTGAGGACAGGCGCCATATGCAAGATGCCGATATCTTTGCTTTGCGTCCATTGCTGCAAACCAAAATGAATTTGGAATGCGCGGTTACCGATGAAATGCTGGATATTGCGATTAAGGTTGCTCCGCAGGATGTTTGCCTGGTGCCTGAGCGCCGTGAGGAACGCACCACTGAAGGTGGCTTAGATGTCATTTCACACTATGCCAAGGTTGAGCATGCTGTGCAGAAATTGAGTGATGCGGGCATTCGCGTATCCCTATTTATCGCGCCCGATATCGCGCAGATAGATGCCGCTGTGAAGTTGGGTGCACCTGTGATTGAACTGCATACCGGTACTTTTGCCGATGCTGAAACAGAACGCGTACAAGAAGGTGAGCTTAACCGCATTGAATTAGCCTTGCACCATGCGCGTGATGCTAAATTAGTGGTCAATGCCGGCCATGGCTTGCATTATCACAATGTGCATCATATTGCGCGCATGTATGGTTTTGAAGAGTTGAATATTGGGCACGCCATTGTGGCCCACGCGCTCTTTGTCGGCTGGGATAACGCCGTGCGCGAGATGAAAGCCTTGATGAAAGAAGCGGCGACACTCACAAGATGATTTACGGCATTGGTACGGATATCGTAGAAGTTAGCCGAATTGAAGCTTCTATCACGCAGTTTGGCGATGATTTTGCCAAGCGCATCCTGGCGGAAAGCGAATTCGCCAGCTATTTACAATCGCACATCAAGCCGCGCTTTTTAGCCAAGCGTTTTGCCGCAAAAGAGGCTTTTTCAAAAGCGCTGGGTACAGGCTTGCGCGCACCGGCTACTTTCCAGAATATTGCGGTTTCACATGATGATCTGGGCAAGCCGATACTGGTGCTGGCAGAAGACCTGCAAGCGTTTTTAAGTGCCAAAAAGATTACGCATACCCATATTAGCATCAGCGATGAGAAAAACCTGGCTGCTGCGTTTGTGATATTAGAACAATGACCGATGCACCGGATTTTGAGCGCCGCTTTGGCGGTGTAAGGCGCTTGTATGGCGATGCCGGGCTAAGCAAGCTGCAGGCGGCACATATCGTCGTGATCGGTATCGGCGGTGTGGGTAGCTGGGCGGCAGAAGCGCTTGCGCGCAATGCTGTCGGCCATATCACCTTGATTGATTTGGATAATATTGCCGAAAGCAATGTGAACCGCCAGTTGCACGCAGTGGATGGCGCATTTGGCAAAGCCAAAGTGACCGCGATGCGCGAACGCATCTTGAGTGTCAATCCGCATTGCGTTGTGCGCGAAATTGAAGATTTTATTAGCGTGCAAAATATAGCCGCCATGCTTAATTTTAAATGTGACGTTATAGTGGATTGTATCGATGACGCGCAGGCCAAAATCGCACTGGCGGATTTTTGCAAAGGCCTGCAAACGCCGCTTATAATGGCCGGTAGCGCAGGCGGGCGCTTAGACCCAACGCGCATCCGGGTGGCGGATTTAGCGCATGTAACAGGCGATAGATTGTTATCTAAAGTGCGTAACCAGCTACGCCGCGATCATGCTTTCCCCAAAGCCACTAATACCAAAAAATCTGCAAAATTTGGTATTGACTGTGTGTATTCCGATGAGCAAGCCATCAAGCCGGATGCGGCTTGTGAAGCTGAGCCTGCGGCCATAAGCGGTTTAAATTGTGCCGGCTATGGCTCCAGTGTTTGTGTGACAGCGCCATTTGGATTTGCCGCGGCACAAATCGCATTGAACTGCGTGCTGCAAAAATAGTCACTGCTAGGTGACTAATCCAACCACCTTCAAAGGCAATAAAAGCCATTTACCCAGTAAGCTCTGCCTGGCGTGTGGACGCGAGATGACATGGCGCAAGGCTTGGGCGAAAAACTGGGCTGAGGTGAAATATTGCTCAGATAAGTGCCGCAAATTAAAACTATGACGCGGCATTTAATCCTTATTCTTGGCGACCAGCTTAACCTGGACAATCCGGCACTAGAGGGCTTTGACGCCGCACAGGATGCGGTGCTCATGGTAGAGGCGGGCGCTGAAGCCACGCATGTGTGGAGTCATAAAGCGCGTATCGTGTTGTTTCTATCAGCCATGCGCCATTTTGCGCAATTGCTTAAAAAGCAACATATTAGCCCTCTCTACCTTAAGTTGGGCGAGCATCAGTTTGCCAGTTTAAAGGCAGCCTGGGTGCATTATATTAGGGAATTAAAACCGCAAAAAATCATTATTTGTGAGCCGGGCGAATATCGGCTTGAGCAGGATCTGATTAGCCTTTGCAAAGAAAC
>JAZKEN010000053.1:5510-17505 GCA_040387035.1 Pseudomonadota bacterium
GTGAGCCGGGCGAATATCGGCTTGAGCAGGATCTGATTAGCCTTTGCAAAGAAACGCAAACCCCATTAGTGATTCGCGATGACACGCATTTTATGTGCTCTAAAGCGGATTTTAAGCATTGGGCTGCAGGCAGTAAGCAGCTGCGCATGGAGTTTTTCTACCGCATGATGCGCAAGAAATACGATGTGTTGATGCAGGGTAGTGAGCCTGAAGGCGGAGCATGGAATTACGATGCAGAAAACCGCAAGACCTTTGGCAAGGCCGGGCCTCAAAACGTACCTATTGCGCCAGAAGTGAATATTGACGCCCTTACTCAAGCCGTAATAAATGACGTTGAGAAATATTTCCCTAACCATCCCGGTCGCTTAGAACATTTTATTTGGCCTGTCACACGCCAAGCGGCATTACAGTTTTTGGATGACTTTATTGCCAATAAGCTGGCTGGATTTGGCGACCACCAGGATGCCATGTGGCAATCCAGTGTGCCAAATCAAAACCCTTATTTATGGCATTCCTTATTATCCACTTCGCTTAATTTAAAATTATTGAATCCGCGTGAGGTGATTGCGGCAGCCGTTAAAGCGTATCAACAGAATCAACAGCAGCCTAATGCCTTACCTTTGGCCAGCGTTGAAGGGTTTATTCGCCAGGTTGTGGGTTGGCGCGAATTTATCCGGGGCGTTTACTGGCTGGATATGCCGCAAATGGCACAAACTAACCATTATGATCATCAGCGTGCATTGCCAAGCTGGTACTGGACTGGTGATACACAGATGAACTGTATGCGCCAAACCGTTAATGACACCATGCAGCATGGCTATGCACATCATATCCAGCGCTTGATGGTGACTGGTATGTTTGGCATTCTGGCCGAATTAAATCCGCGTGAAGTAGAGGCCTGGTACCTGGCTGTGTATGTGGATGCGGTAGAGTGGGTTGAACTGCCAAACGTGGCAGGCATGGCTTTGTATGCCAATGGCGGGCGCTTTACTAGCAAACCCTATGTCGCAAGTGGCGCCTATATCAAGCGCATGAGCAATTACTGCAGCAGCTGCAAATATAAACCTGACATTAAAACAGGGGCGCAAGCATGCCCGACCACTACCTTGTACTGGCATTTTTTGATCAAGCATTACGACACGTTTGCGCGTAATCCGCGCACCGCTTTAATGGCTAAAAATGTGGATCGATTTGACCCGGCACAAGTAGAGGCGATTCAAATGCATGCCCAGCATTTGTTAGCGCATCTTGATAGCCTATAAAGTGCAATTTAGCACTGCAAGAGTTATTTCACAAAAATGTCATAATTAAGCAGGAAATTTGTCATAAGATAATCACCTATGATAACCACTGCCCCAAAACTGCTAGACCGTGATTTAAGTATACTAAGTTTTAATGAACGTGTTTTATCTTTGGCACAACGCCAGGATTACCCGCTGCTAGAACGCTTAAAGTTTCTGTGTATCGTTGCTTCCAACTTAGACGAGTTTTTTGAAGTGCGCATGGAAGCACAATTGGACGCCATGCAGCGTAACCTTAAGAAGGGCGCCGTATCCATTCATAGCTTTAATGCGGTTTCAGAGAAAGCGCATGCCATTATTAACCGTCAATACGCAATATTCAACGATGAGTTGATGCCGGCATTAAAACAATCGGGCGTGGATATTATTGCCGGCTATGAGCGCTCGGAACTTCAAAAAAAATGGGTGGCTAAATATTTTGAAGACAATGTTAAACCGCTGCTGCTACCTATTGCATTGGACCGCTCGCATCCTTTCCCCCTGGTTGCCAGCAAAGCGCTGCATTTTATTGTAGAGCTAGCACCAGACAAGCCTGATAGCGCACAGAGCATTAATATCATTCGTGTGCCGCGCGTATTACCCAGGGTGATTCAACTGCCCAATAATGGCGGTACGCAGCAACAGTTTGTCACCTTAACCAGTATCATTGCGGCACATCTACCCGATTTATTTGGGCGTAAAGCGATATTAAGTTATTCGCAATTCAGGGTGACACGCCATTCCGATCTGGCCATAGATGAGGACGATATCAGTGACTTGCCAAAAGCCTTGCGCCAGGAGCTGGCACAGCGGCCATTTGGTGAGGCGGTGCGGCTGGAAGTGTCACAAAGTTGCGTCACACATCTATCGGATTTTTTATTGGCAGAGTTTAATCTCACGCCAGAATCGCTTTACCCGGTGCAAGGCCCGGTAAATCTAGGCCGTTTAATTTCATTGACAGGCTTAGCGCAAGGCGTTGATGCAAAAGGTGACGATTTAGCGTTTGTGCCCTTTAAGCCGGTGTGGCCAAAGCAACTGAAGCACGATGAATCGTTTTTTACCCAGCTACAGCAGGCTGATATATTGATTCATCGCCCCTATGAAAGCTTTGATGCGGTGATAAAGTTTTTGCATGAAGCGGTGCACGATCCAAAAGTGCTGGCGATTCATCAAACCATTTACCGCACCGGTAGCGATACCCGCATGCTGAATTTGCTGCAAGAAGCCGTGCGCCGCGGCAAAGAAGTATTGGTAGTGGTGGAAATCAAAGCGCGTTTTGATGAAGAAACCAATATTAACTGGGCAGAATCGCTGGAAGCGATTGGTGCGCAGATTGTATATGGCATGGTGGGTTTAAAAACACATGCCAAGATGCTATTGGTGATGCGGCAGGAAGGTAAGCGCATCAAGCGTTACGCGCATGTGTCCACCGGCAATTACAATGCCAATACGGCAAAGCTGTACACCGATATCTGTATGCTCACCAGTAGCCTAACGCTTACGCGCGAAATAGAATATGTATTCAGGCATTTAACCAGCCAGATCGCGCTGCCGCGCATGCAGCAACTATTGGTTGCCCCTTTTAACCTGCAGGCCACCATGTTGCGCCAGATATCCGCAGCAAAGCGCGCTTGCATGTTGGGTGGCAGCGCTAAAATTGTGGCAAAGATGAATTCGCTGACTGACAATGTGTTGGTCAAGGCTTTAATCGGTGCCGCACAGCAAGGGGTGACCATTGATTTGGTGATTAGAGGTGCCTGCATCCTGCCAATTGATGTGCCGGGAATAGAAGGCCGTATTCGCATTCGTTCCATCGTGGGACGGTTTTTAGAGCATTCACGTATTTTTTACTTTGAAATTAATGGCGTAAACGGCCAGGCAAGTAAGCGCATGTGGCTATCCAGCGCCGATTGGATGAGCCGTAATATGATGCGCCGCGTAGAAATCGCATGGCCGATTTTGGATGCGCAAATGCAAACTCGCGTCATGCAGGAGTGCCTATTACCGTATTTGGATGATACCGAAGATGCCTGGGTATTGATGGAAGACGGGCAATATAAACAACTGTATGCGGATAATAAAGCAGAACTTAGTGCGGCTCATAGTAAAAAACTAAGCACACAGAAAACGCATATAAAAACCTATACAGTACAATAAAATGGCATCCATTCCGGCACCTTATCCCAACTTCAATAATATTATCCTCTGGCGTCATGCCGAGGCTGAACCAGCGGATTTTGAATTAGGTGAACAAGACGAAGCGCGCAAACTTACAGCCAAAGGCCATCAGCAAGCAAAGCGCATGGGGCGATGGCTTAAAGAGCACCTGCCAAAAAACACTATCCTGGTTTGCAGCCCTGCTGTTCGTGCGGTGCAGACAGCAGAAGTCTTGCATTATAAAATTCATTTGGATAGTGCTTTAAAACCCGGCGCTGGCCTGGTGGATGTATTAAACGCATTATCAAGGTATCAACAGCAAAAAAACATTTTAATCGTAGGGCATCAGCCTTGGTTGGGTGAATTATTGGCTTACCTGTTTGAGCAATCGCCACTTAATGTTGCGAATACGCCATCCGTAAGCGTAAAAAAAGGCGCAGTATGGTGGCTGCGCCGTCATTCAGCTGAAACTTCATCACAACAAGATTTTTACAAGCTGTACACCTTGCAAACGCCAAGCTTGTTATAAACAAAGCCTCAAGTTAGTCTGTGCTAAGTTTTGTTACCCCTGTTAATCAGTCTTTTTTATTCGGCCTGCCAGTTTTAATAACGGGAATTTTAGCCAGGGTGGTTTTTAAGGTGTTGTCACTCATGGCTGCCAGCAGTTTAATACCTGCGCGCAATAGCTCACTTTTTTTAGCAGGCTGACCCATAGAGGTCAAGCGCGCTTTAAGCAAAGCAATTTGTGCGTACTCTTCTTTGGGCATGGTAAAGCTATCGCGTTCCATTTTAACCTTGTCCTGTTTAGGTTTTTTATCGTCAGCTTTGTTGTCTTTTTTAACTACTTTTTTTGCCGACTTTAAAACACTGCCTGCGGGTTTTGCCTCCACTGGCCTAGTCGGCGCTGGTTTAGCCACGGCCTTGCTTGCAGCTGGCTGGCTTGGAGCGGCCGTTTTGCTTGCTGTTTTAACGGCTGGTTTTGTGGCAGCAGGTTTTGGCGCTGCCGTTTTTAAACCCAGTGCTTGTGCTTGTATAGGTGAGATTTTAGACATTAATAAACTCCTTTAAATTAAAAACTGTATAAACAGTTTATACCGTTTAATTTGCATGTCAAATATTTTTGCGCTTTAAATCAGCTATTTACACCGTTAAAATTTGTTAGTTTGGTGTGGATACCACTAAGCTCCAATTGGTTTTTTGCCAGGCTAAAATCTCTTCTTCCAGTAAGTAGCAAGTTTGTGGGAAGCTTTGCTGCCAGGCGCTTGGTAGGCTAAGCATAAAAATTTTATCGGCGCGTTCCAGCTTGATATTTTTTAATATGGGCATATTACGTGAGTGGCAGAAAATGACCGCCAAACGCAATGCCAGTAATTTGATGATAAAACGGTCATCATCAAAATCTATTTCTAGTTTTTTTAGTTTCCCGCAATGCCCCAAAACCAGTAAGCTCAGGCTATGCAATTCACTTTGTGAAAAGCCCATCAGTTCGGTATTGTCTAAAATATAGGCGCCATGTTTGTGCAATTCGCTATGTGAAATAGTTGCACCCACTTCATGGCATAATGCTGCCCAGCCCAGTATCTGCCTGGATTTTCCCAGCTCAGAACGGCTTAATTCTGCAGAACTATTCGCTAGTGATGAACGCAGTGCATCATAAAAACTAAGCGCTACTTTCTCTACATTTTGCGCATGTTTTTTGTTGACGGCAAAGCGTGTGGTAAGACGCGAAATGGATGCGTCGCATAAATCCTCAGGTGCTTCAGCTTCATCATCCATCAGGTCGTACAGCACGCCGTGGCGTAACGCGCCCTTGGCTACGATCAGCGTTTCTAGTTTAAGCAGGTCGAAGATGCCAATCAAGATGCTTAAGCCACCGCCAATAACGGATTTACGATCTTCCTTTAAACCAATTAAATCCAGTCGATCGGCGGTTTTGGCTTTAATTAATTGGCCGCGCAGCCACGCCAGGCCTTCGCGTGTGATCTTTTCTTGTTCAAAACCAGCATATCCTAAAATTTCGGCTATCGCGCCAACGGTGCCAGACGCGCCATAAGCGACATCCCATTGGCTACGCTGGTATATAGGAGCGACTGCGTCTAAAAAAGATTCTGCGGCAATTTCAGCGCGCTGCAGGTTGCGCTCCGTTAGCTGGCCGTCTGCAAAATATTTGAGTGACCAGGCCACAGAACCCACGCGCAGTGAATCGGTGGTTTTTGCATTTAAATGTTGCCCCAAGATAAATTCGGTAGAGCGGCCGCCAATATCAATGACCAGACGCCTTTCATTTGATTGCGGCAATAAACGGCTCACACCCTGGTAAATCAAGCGCGCTTCTTCAACGCCTGAGATCACTTCTACTTCAAAGCCCAGCGCTTTTTTTGCCAGCTTTAAAAATTCATCGCGGTTTTTGGCTTCGCGCAGGGTTTGCGTGGCAACCGCGCGCACACGTTGTTTGGGAAAGCCTTTTAAGGTTTCACCGAAACGCGCCAGGCATTTCAGGCCGCGCTCAATGCCTTCAGGCTTTAAATTACGCTCTTCATCTAAATCGCCACCTTGACGCACGGTTTCTTTTAAGTAATCAACGCGCTGGATTTGGCCTTTTTCATAGCGCCCAATTTCAAGCCTGAAACTGTTAGAACCCAAATCAATCGCGGCTAGCAGGGTTTCGCTAGAAATAATATTATCGTTTTGCATAATGCTTTTATAGCATATTTGCTTGCAGTCAAGATGACAATGTTAATGATTAACAAAAATTAATTACCGCCTATTGCAAGCTGTAACGCTTGAAATATTGTGCCGTAGCCCAACATTAAGACATGTTTAATGCATTTGTTCATACATTTAATTAGAGGGAAAAATATGGCGACACAACAAGCTGAAAAAATGGAGTTTAAAGCTGAAGTAAAGCAATTGCTGCACTTGATGATTCATTCGCTTTACAGCAATAAAGAGATTGTGCTGCGCGAATTGATTTCGAACGCATCAGATGCGGCCGATAAGCTGCGCTTTGAGGCGCTTGCCAACGGCGCGCTTTATGAAAACGATAGTGAGCTGAAAATCCAGATTGGGTTTGATAAAGCCAAGCGCACATTAACCATTTCAGACAACGGTATCGGTATGAGCCGTGATGAAGTGGTCGCCAATATCGGTACCATTGCCAAATCAGGAACTAAAGAATTTTTTAATGCACTCACTGGCGATCAGGCCAAAGACGCCAATTTAATCGGCCAGTTTGGCGTGGGCTTCTATTCTGCTTTTATTATTGCCGATAAAGTCACATTAACAACCCGCCGCGCAGGCAGCACTGAAGCGGTAAGATGGGTGAGCGCTGGAGAAGGCGATTTCACGTTGGAAAATGTTGAAAAAGCCACGCGCGGTACCGAAATCACGCTGCATTTACGCAAAGATGAAGATGAATTTTTAAACGACTGGCAATTAAAGTCGATCGTACGTAAATATTCTGACCACATCACCTTGCCGATTGTGATGCACAAATCGGAATGGAAAGAGGGCGAGGACGGCAAAGGCGGTGAGATGGTCACCACCGATGAGCTGGAAACGGTTAACAAAGCCTCAGCCTTATGGGCGCGCAGTAAAAACGATATTACGCCAGAAGAATACAACGAATTCTACAAGCATGTTTCGCATGACCATCAAGACCCACTTGGCTATACGCATAGCCGCGTAGAGGGCAAGCAGGAATATATTTCGCTGCTGTATATACCCGGCAAAGCGCCGTTTGATTTATATGATAGAGAGCGCCGCCACGGCATTAAATTGTATGTGAAGCGCGTATTTATTATGGAAGACGCTGAAAAACTGATGCCGCAATACTTGCGATTCGTGCGCGGTGTAATCGATTCGGCCGATTTGCCGCTCAATGTGTCGCGCGAAATATTGCAAGATAGCCGTGATGTGGATGCCATCAAAAATGGTTCGGTTAAGAAAGTGTTGGGTTTGTTAGAGGATCTAGCAAAAGACAAAGCAGAAGACTATGCTAAATTCTGGACAGAATTTGGCCGCGTATTGAAAGAAGGCCCAGGCGAAGACTTTACCAATAAAGACAAGATCGCCGGCTTGTTAAGATTCGCCAGCACACATGCGGATACTGATGTGCAAAATGTTTCATTTGCAGATTACATTGCGCGCATGAAGCCTGAGCAAGAGGCCATCTACTTTATTACGGCAGATACTTTTGCCGCGGCGCAACACAGCCCGCACCTGGAAATCTTCCGCAAAAAAGGTATTGAAGTCTTGCTGATGTCAGACAAAGTGGATGAGTGGCTATTGGGCAGCCTCACCGAATTTGAAGGCAAGAAATTGCAGTCAATCGCCAAAGGCGACCTGGATTTGGGCAAGCTGGAAGATGAAGCCGAAAAAGAAGCCAAAGCCAAAATTGAGGAAGAAGCAAAAACCTTGATTGAGCGCATTAAAACGGCGCTGGGTGACACGGTTAAAGAAGTGCGTGTGACGCATCGCCTAACCGATTCGCCGGCTTGCTTGGTGGCGGGTGAACATGACGTATCGGCCAATTTGGCGCGTATCTTAAAAGCGGCTGGCCAAAACGCGCCAGACAGCAAGCCGGTTTTAGAAATCAATCCCGGTCACAAATTGGTTAAACGCCTGGAAGCGGAAACCGCCGAAGCGACCTTTAATGATTTAGCGCATTTAGTGTTCGATCAAGCCTTGCTGGCAGAAGGCGGTCAATTAAACGACCCGGCCAGCTTTGTAAAGCGCATGAATAGTTTACTGGTCTAAGATTCAATCTAAGCAAAAAAGCCTGCCCTAAAAGCAGGCTTTTTTGTTAAAGCACAATTTGTCACATAAGATTGGCCTGGTATTTGCTAAAATAGCTTATCTGCAATTGCTTAATATCCCCAAGAAAGCATTATTAAATGAAAACACCAACCAAATCTGCAAAAAAAGAAATCATTGTTTTGCCCAAACTCACGCCAGTGAAACAAGCGCTGCAAAACCACTTGGTGCTGTCATGCTTCAAGACAGACAAGGTTGCCACTCCCAGGGACTGGTATCAAAGTGCTGCATTTACAGTGCGCGATCACGTGGTAGAGCGCTGGGTTAAGACATCGGCATCGTATTACGAGCAAGATCCAAAACGTGTTTATTATCTTTCATTGGAGTTTCTAATTGGCCGCATGCTCACCAATGCGGCACTAAATTTGGGCATAAAAGATGAATTAAGTGATGGCTTAGGTGCGTTGGGCCGCAATATGGAAACGGCAGCCGAAATGGAAAATGACGCTGCCCTTGGTAATGGTGGTTTAGGTCGTTTGGCTGCCTGCTTTTTAGATTCAATGGCAACCATGGATATTCCCGCTACGGGCTATGGTATCCGCTATGAATACGGCATGTTCAAGCAGTCGATTGAGCACGGCCAGCAAATGGAAAACCCGGATAACTGGCTGCGCTATGGCAATGTGTGGGAGTTCCAACGCCCTGAAGCCACATATGATATCAAGTTTTATGGCCATGTTGTGCCTGTGCATGATGAGCACGGCGTTAAGCACCATTGGTGCAATGCCCAGCATGTCGTTGCAATGCCCTATGATATGCCAGTGCCTGGTTACGGCACCGAAACCGTGAATAACCTCAGGTTATGGAGTGCAAAAGCCACCAGGGACTTTGATTTGCACCAATTCAATAACGGTAATTATGAGCAGTCTGTTGAAGAACGCACCGATACTGAAACCATTTCAAAAGTGCTCTATCCAAACGATTCGTCTGCTTCAGGCCGCGAATTGCGTTTGAAACAGCAATACTTTTTTGTATCGGCCTCAATCCAGGATATTCTGCGCCGGTTTACCAGCACGCGCGAAGTGAAAACCGAAAAAGACTGGGCAGATTTACCCAATAAAATTGCCATTCAACTGAACGATACCCATCCGGCGATTGGGGTTGCCGAAATGATGCATCAGTTGGTGGATGTACATGGCTTGGCATGGAATTTTGCTTGGGGCCTGGTCGTGAAGATATTTGCTTATACCAACCATACGCTGATGCCGGAAGCCCTTGAAACCTGGTCTGTAGACTTGTTCGGCAGCCTGCTGCCGCGCCATTTGGAAATCATTTACGAAATCAACCAGCAATTTGTCACCATGGTGAACCATAAATTCCCGGGCGACACCGATCTAATTAGGCGTGTATCGATTATTGATGAAACACATGGCCGTCGCGTGCGCATGGCGCACCTGGCTGTGGTGGGTAGCCATACGGTGAATGGCGTTGCTGCCTTGCACAGTGAGTTGTTAAAAACCACCTTGTTTGCCGATTTTAATAAAATCTACCCGAATAAGCTTACCAATGTGACCAATGGCATCACGCCGCGTCGCTGGTTGAATCAGGCCAACCCGGAATTAACAAAACTGATCGCAAAAGCCATCGGTGATGGTTTCCAGAAAGATTTGACACAGTTAATCAAGTTGACGCCGTTAGCCGATGATAAAGACTTCCGCAAAGCATTCCGTGCCGTCAAGCAGGCCAATAAATTACGTTTGGCAAACAAAATCGAAAGCCTGACAGGCGTTAAATTAAATCCGGATTCATTATTTGATGTGCAGATCAAGCGTATTCATGAATATAAGCGCCAATTGTTAAACGTATTGCACGTCATCACACTATATAACCGCATTCGTCACGGCGAAAAAGACCTAACCCCGCGCACGGTTATATTTGGCGGTAAGGCCGCGCCAGGCTACTGGATGGCCAAATTAATCATTCGCTTGATCAACGATGTGGCCAGCATTGTGAATAACGATCCTGCCGTTGGCGACAAGCTGAAAGTGGTGTTTTATCCCAACTATGAAGTATCTGCCGCTGAGATATTATTCCCCGGCAGCGATTTGTCTGAACAAATCTCCACGGCAGGCACTGAAGCCAGCGGCACGGGCAATATGAAAATGGCGCTTAATGGCGCATTGACAATCGGTACCCTGGATGGCGCTAATGTGGAAATCAAAGAAGAAGTGGGTGACGACAATATCTTTATTTTTGGTTTAACCACGCCGCAAGTAGCCGAAACCAAAGCAAATGGCTACAACCCGCGCGATTACTACAACCAAGACCCTGCTTTAAAAGAAGTGCTGGATATGATTGGCAGTGGTTTCTTTTCACTGGAAGAGCCAAATCGCTATCAGGCCATTGTTGATAATCTATTGAATAATGATAACTACTTATTGCTTGTCGATTACGCCAGCTATATTGCTTGCCAAGATGAAGTGGCGGCCACTTACCAAGACCAAGAGGAATGGTCGCGCCGTGCGGTGCTGAACGTGGCGCGCATGGCCAAATTTTCAAGCGATAGAACGATTGGTGAATATGCTAAAAACATTTGGCAAGTGGAGTCTTTAAAAGCGAGTTAGTCTTAAAGTAGGCAGGGCGGTTCGGCTTAAATTAAACCTTAGCTAAAGATAAAGCAAAGATAAATAAACTTAAGTACAATTATTATCTTGTAATTAAAGTATTTCAATCTTTGTTATTTGGGGCGAACCGATGAAAAAAGTAATGATGACAGCGCTATTGGCTTTATTTGTGTCGCATGCCAATGCGCTTGCTGTAAGTGACTTAAGTAATACTGATGCCAGTAATGGTTTAAAAGCCGCCTTAATACAAGGCGCCAATAAAGCGGTCAGCAATTTGGGCACCGTGAATGGCTTCTTTGGTAATAGCCAAGTCAAAATTCCATTGCCTGAAGCGATGAAAAAAGCCGAAAAAGCCATGCGCATGTTTGGCATGGGTAAGCAAGCCGATGAGTTGGTGCTTAAAATGAACCGCGCAGCAGAGGCAGCAGTACCCGAAGCAAAAGCCTTGTTGATCGATTCAGTCAAGAAAATGACATTGGCTGATGCAAAAGAAATATTAACTGGTCCACCCGATGCGGCAACGCAATACTTTAAGAAAACAACTTCATTGCCAATGGGTGAAAAGTTTTTACCCATTGTTAAAAGTGCAACCGAAAAGGTGCAGCTTGCCCAGCAATACAATAAGTTTGCAGAAATAGGCAGTAAGTATGGCTTGGTGAAAAAAGAAGATGCTAACTTAGAGCAATATGTCACCCAGAAAACCTTAGATGGCGTTTATTTGATGATGGCGCAGGAAGAAGCCGCGATTCGTAAAGACCCGGTAGGTCAGGCAAGCAGTTTGATTAAAAAAGTATTTGGCGCAATAAGTCAGTAAGGTCTAAGTGGGAAGTGTTTGATTGGCTTAGGTATTATTCCAGTCACACCTTGTTGCAAGGTGGTTAACTAGGTCGCTGAAAAGAATATAGGCATTAAAATTTCAGCAAATTGTAAATAAAAAGCTCAATACTGTTTGACACAAATGCCCAGCCTTGCTATAGTCTCATTTCTCGGCGGCATGTACGCTGAATCGGACGCGGGATGGAGCAGTCTGGCAGCTCGTCGGGCTCATAACCCGAAGGTCACAGGTTCAAATCCTGTTCCCGCAACCAGTTTAAACATAGCGATTTAAATGGTAGTAATTAAGTTCTTTAACAAAATGAACGACTGATAAGTGTGGGTGTTTGTGGTCAAGACCCATCG
>JAZKEN010000054.1:0-5812 GCA_040387035.1 Pseudomonadota bacterium
GTGCGAAACTGTACTACTTGCGTGAGCGTTCAGGTAAATCTGCACGTATTAAAGAGAAATTAGTAGCGCGTGAAAAAGAAGTCATGGCGCCAGCAGAAAAAGCTTAAATTCAGTCACTGGATTAGATTTAAAGTCTTTTTCTAGCAAATAAAAAAGCCCCAAAACAATTAATACTGTTTTGGGGCTTTTTTATTTGCGTTAGTTTTCATATTTAAGTTAAATTAGTAACTGTAGAAATTAAACCTTTTAATGGGCTAATTCATTTAAAACCATGCAGAACAATAATAAGCAGCCGCTGCAATACGATGCCATTCTGATAGCCCCATTTGGTGCAGTAGGTATCGCTGTACAAGGTGTGCAAGTGGTGATTGAGCTGCTAACAGAAAAGCATGAACCCAAGCTTGCTCAGCATAAAATGGCAGAGAAGGTCGCATTGCAAATTCAGGCTTATTTTAATAATGCTTACAATGATTTTAATTTACCAATCGTCTATAAAGGGACTCCTTTCCAGCGCCGTGTGTGGCAGGCAATTAGTGCGATTCCATGTGGGCGAGTACTCACTTACAGCGATATAGCCCAGCAGATTGGCAGTGGTCCGCGTGCGGTTGCAAATGCTTGTGGTGCCAATCATTTACCCTTAGTGATTCCCTGCCATCGCGTTGTGGCTAAAAACGGTTTGGGTGGCTATATGCGTGGTCAGGCGGACGGCTTGGAAATAAAAATATGGTTGTTAAAACATGAAGGTATTCAGTTTGAAAAGAGTAAACCAATGTGGCAGAAATAGAGCAGGATAAAAATTCAATTGAACTTGATACTTTTATTGACCATCTTTGGTTAGAAGATGGATTATCCAAAAACACACTGGAAAGCTACCGCGCGGATTTAAGCCAGTTTAATACGTGGTTGCGTAGCCAGCACAAACATTTATTGCATGCCCAGCAGGCAGAAATACAGCATTACCTAGCGTTTAAATTCCCATCCAGCAAGCCGCGTAGCATTGGCCGGCTTATTGCCAGCATGCGCCGTTTCTACCGTTATGCCCTGCGTGAAAATCTGATACAGACCGATCCAACGTTACAAATCGAATCGCCTAAATTGCCACGAAGTTTACCCAAAAGCTTGAATGAGCAAGAGGTGACCGACTTACTTAATGCGCCGGACACCAACCAGCCGATTGGCTTGCGCGACAGGGCCATGCTGGAACTGTTGTATGCCAGTGGCTTAAGGGTGTCGGAGCTGGTGACAGTAACAGTGAACGAAGTAAGCACGCAAGATGGCGTGGTGCGTGTAACCGGTAAAGGCAGCAAAACACGTTTGGTGCCTATGGGCGAAGAGGCGGCAAGTTGGATTGATCAATATTTGAAATATGCGCGACCAGAGATTTTGCAAAAAAGATTATGCGATGCACTGTTTGTGACCAATCGCGCCGAAATGATGACGCGCCAGGCGTTCTGGTATTTGATTAAACGCTATGCGCTGGTTGCCGGCATCAACAAGCCGATGAGTCCGCATGTATTGCGCCATGCTTTTGCAACGCATTTGTTGAACCATGGTGCCGATTTGCGTGTGGTGCAGATGTTATTGGGGCATTCCGATATTTCCACCACGCAGATCTATACCCATGTAGCGCGCGAGCGCTTAAAACAGTTGCACAGCGTGCATCACCCAAGAGGCTGATGTTGCGGGCATCAAGAATGAATCAAGCTCTGCCGTTGGCGAGCACAAAAGCATTGAATTCATTGATGGGCAAGGGCGTGCTGTACAAATAACCCTGAAAATTGCGGCAGCCATTATCAATCAAAAACTGTCGCTGCTCAGTGGTTTCAACACCCTCTGCAACGATGGCAATATTGAGCTCATGCGCCAGCGATATGATCATTTTGGTGATTGTTGCCGCACTAACGCTGTTTAGCATGTCTTTTATAAATGACTTGTCGATTTTCAATTCATCCAGCGGTAAGCTTTTGACATAAGCCAGGCTGGAATAACCTGTCCCAAAATCATCTAGCGAAAGCCGCACGCCGTGCGCTTTCAATTGCCTCATTTTAATCATAATATCTTCTAGATCATGCGCGAATATACTTTCGGTAATCTCCAGCTGCAGCTTATGAGCATCGATTTTTGTTTCATTAATCAATGTAATGAGGTGCTGCACAAACTCAGGGTTCTGAAACTGTTTTACGCTGATATTGACCGATAATGTTAAATGCGCAGTAGCTTCACTTTGCGCCCAGGTGGCTAACTGGTTGCAGGCTGAAGTTAATACATGCCGGCCTAAATGTAAGATTAAATCGGTTCTTTCCGCTAATGGGATAAATACTTCCGGTGCAATAATACCAAGGCTTGGATGACGCCACCTGGTCAAGACTTCTGCCCCCATGATTCTGCCGCCTACTTCTACCTGTGGTTGAAAGTAAAGCTTAAGTTCATTTTTTAACAAGACTTTGCTTAATTCCAGTTCAAGTGTGTGGCGCACCTTAAAATCCGATTGCATAATGAGTGCCGCCAGATAAAGCATTACAAGAGCCACGCCGTTGGTTATCCACACGCGGGCTAGTCGTTGCTCGTCAGACATGGTTGAAAGATTAATACCAAAATTTGTGCAGGCCAACAGCAAAAAAGCGACTGAAATAACAGCGGCAACTGTAATCCTTAAGTATGGTTTTTCGTCTTGATAGATGACATATGCATACAAAGCCATTGGCAGAAAGTAGTGATGACTGGATCTGGGAACTGTGGTATTGGGAACATCAAGAAAAATACAGAGAAGAAAAAGCATCACAAACAACAGGGGGAAATACACAAAACCAATGATCTTAGTATTGTTGCGTTTGTTTTGTATATAACCCATGTAGCCCAAAACAATGAATAAGGCTTTAGTGACTACGCTCAGCCAATCCTGAATGATTATGAAAAAAATTGTCCAAGAAACTGATGTGACTATGATGACAATCGAAGCGACTTTTAAAAGATAAGCGAGCTTATCCTTATGTTGCTCAATGGAGCTGCTTTCAATTGGCATCTCTTGCTCCAATCTTCCTAGTTTCGTTAAACATCAGATATATGGCTAGAGAATCATATTGCGTATCAAAAAGCAATGAATTGGCTACTACCAGACGGGAGGCTTAATGATTGTTTACAATCGGCCAAATGGTGCAATCGCCAATCGCCAATTTGCAGTAGTTTGACTTGCTGAGCGGGTACTGCGATTTGCTAGAGACTTTAGTCCTTACTTCTTTCGATGATGATGCCCAAGGCCTTTAAGCCCGGCAATATGGCTGGCTTGGCCACTTTAATTTTTGCGCTGTGCGCGCCAAATTCGTTAAAAATCAGCTGGCAAAGGTGTTCGGCTAGCGCCTCTACCAATTGAAAACTGTGTGTGTGCAAAGTTTCATGGATGCGCATGACAATCGCACCGTAATCAATAGTGTCGCTGATGGCGTCACTTTGCCCCGCCGGTTTCAGATCGTAGCCGATATCGATATCCAGAATAACGGTTTGCGGTACCATGCGCTCCCAAGCGGGCACGCCTAGCTTGGTTTTAACTTTTAATTCCGATATAAAAATAATGTCCATATTGCTTAATCTCAAATGTCATTCCGACTAAAGTCAGAATCCAGTAATATAATACCAATGTTTATTGGATTAAGAGTAAAACTGTGGATTCCGGCTTTTGCTGGAATGATAGTGATGAAAGGTTTTATGAGCGAGTTAGGTTTTATCCCTGTTACGCTGGTGCCCGTTATTTGGATCTTTGCTGCCTATTTGATCGGCTCTATTTCATTTGGCATTATCCTGAGCAAACTGTTTGGCCTGCCAGATCCGCGCACAGTGGGTAGTGGCAATATTGGGGCGACTAATGTTGCGCGTAGCGGCAAAAAATTGCCCGCCATCTTAACGCTGCTAGGCGATGCATTTAAAGGCTGGTTGCCGGTTTGGTTGGCTTTGCAATCCGGCATGTTAATGTGGGTTGTCGCCGCAATTGGATTGGCGGTATTTTTCGGCCATTTATTCCCCATCTTCCATCGTTTTAAAGGCGGCAAAGGGGTGGCGACAGCGCTGGGAGTAATGCTGGCCATTTCTTTAATGCTGGGTTTGGCGGCATTGGTCACTTGGGCAATCGTGTTCGCAATCTCACGCTACTCATCACTGGCCGCGCTTGTGGCGGCAGCCTTGTCACCATTGTATGCCTGGCTTTTATTGCCTTACAAGGATTACGTCATCATGATGATAGTGATTGCGCTAATGTTAATTTGGCGCCATAAAAGCAATATCCAGAAGCTGCTGGCAGGCACGGAGTCGGGCTTCGGTAAGAAATAACGCCTTCCCCTTCGGTGTTTAGGGTTTTCGCAGCTCTGCCAGATCCCATCTAGGCTTGACGCTAACACTGTAACTTTGTTGTAGGCCTGAATCCGTTTGTTCTGATCGCATGGCTTGCAATCGCATCGCTCCCGCGAATGCAATCATAGCGCCATTGTCGGTACAAAATTCCAGCCGCGGATAGCTGACTTTACACAGTTTGCGCTTGGTCGCGGCATTTAAACGCTCACGCAAACGCGTGTTGGCGCCTACACCGCCAGAAACCACTAAATTGTCTAAACCAGTTTCGCGCAAGGCAGACATTGATTTTGCCGTTAAAATCTCAGTGACCGCTTCCTGGAATTCCCAGGCGATATCCGCCTTGGTCGCTAAATCCAGCACATCAGAGATGCTGCGTTGACTGCTACTCGCCGCTGTACTGTTTGCACTAGCTTCGTCAGGTTGCCGCCCTGCCTCATTTTCCTGCTGAATCTTGCTTGAGGTCTGATTTATAAGGGTGAGCACAGCCGTTTTTAAACCGCTAAAGCTAAAATTCAAGTCTTTGCTGTTTAGCATCGGTCTAGGCAGTGCGAATCGTGGCTTACCTGACGACGCCAGCTTAGCCAGCGCAGGGCCGCCAGGGTAACCCAGGCCCAATAGTTTTGCCGTTTTATCAAAAGCCTCGCCTGCGGCGTCGTCCAGCGTATCACCCAATAATTCGTATTGGCCGATGCCATCAACCCGCATCAGTTGGCTGTGACCACCTGAAACCAGTAGCGCGACAAAAGGAAATTGTGGCGGACTTTCTTCCAGTAATGGCGCAAGCAAATGCCCCTCCAGATGATGCACGCCCACGCTAGGTATATTCAGCGAAAATGCCAGTGATTGCGCAATGCTGGTACCCACCAGTAAGGCGCCAGCCAACCCTGGGCCTTGCGTATAGGCAATGCCATCAATATCGGCCAGCGTCTTGTTGGCTTGCTTTAATACAGCTTCTGTTAATGGCAAGGCGCGCTGGATATGATCGCGTGAGGCGAGCTCGGGCACTACTCCGCCAAACTCGGCATGCATGGCCACTTGCGAATGCAAGGCATGCGCTAATAAGCCATGCTGTGTATCGTAAAGGGCAACCCCTGTTTCGTCGCACGATGATTCAAAACCTAAAACCAACAAATGATTATTCCTAAGCTGAGAGTAGAAAAATAGGTGAAATTTGCAATTACTTGTGCCATTTGTAATGGTAAATGCACAAAATCATTGAACAAAAACAATTATACGATTAAAATAGTGGACTTTTCTTGAGTTTCTAACAGGAACCTGTTCGATACAAGCTCAAGTGTTATTTTAAAGCAATTGCCGATAAGAGAGAACGAATGTCTAGTGTACGTGTAAAAGAAAATGAGCCGTTTGACGTTGCATTACGCCGTTTTAAACGCCTAATTGAAAAAACAGGTTTGTTGAACGACCTTCGCGCACGCGAATTTTACGAAAAACCAACTTGGGAACGTAAACG
>JAZKEN010000055.1:0-23262 GCA_040387035.1 Pseudomonadota bacterium
GATGGCATAGGACCAGAAATTGTTGCACAGGCGGTTAAAGTATTAAAAGCGCTGAATATTAAAGATTTAAGCATGACGGAAGCGCCGATCGGTGGTGCAGGTTATGAAGCGGCTGGTGACCCATTACCGGATGCGACGCTGAAATTAGCCAAAGAATCGGATGCCGTGTTACTAGGTGCGGTGGGCGATTGGAAATACGACAAGCTTGAGCGCCACTTACGTCCTGAGCGCGGTTTATTACGTATCCGTAAAGAGTTGAATCTATTTGCTAATTTGCGTCCAGCCTTGTTGTATCCTGAATTAGCGGGTGCTTCCACGCTGAAACCAGAAGTGGTTTCTGGCCTGGATTTGATGATTATTCGCGAGTTGACCGGTGATATTTACTTTGGCCAGCCGCGTGGCATCAGTACGTTAGAGAACGGTGAGCGTGAAGGCATCAACACCATGCGCTATAACGAATCTGAGATTCGCCGCATTGGTCGCGTGGCGTTTGATATCGCCATGAAGCGTAATAAAAAAGTGTGCTCGGTTGATAAGGCCAACGTGCTGGAAACGACGGAGTTGTGGCGCCAAGTGATGATTGAATTATCTGCCGAATATCAAGAAGTCGAGTTAAGCCATATGTATGTGGATAACGCGGCTATGCAGCTGATTCGTGCGCCAAAACAATTTGACGTGATGGTGACAGGTAATATCTTTGGCGATATTTTATCGGATGAGGCTTCCATGCTCACTGGCTCAATCGGTATGTTGCCTTCTGCTTCGCTGGATGCGAATAACAAAGGTATGTATGAGCCTAGCCATGGCTCTGCACCTGATATTGCAGGCAAGGATATTGCAAATCCATTAGCGACGATTCTATCGGTAGCCATGATGTTACGTTACACATTTAATGATGAAACAAACGCAACTAAGATTGAGAACGCCGTGAAAAAAGCCTTGGCACAAGGCTACAGGACGGCCGATATTGTCACGGAAGGCTGTCAAAAAGTGGGATGTAATGCAATGGGCGATGCGGTAGTCGCAGCACTTAGTTAATAAATTAAATAAAATAGAGCTCTTACAAGCTTAGTTGGTTTTACGGAGTAGCAAAATGTTGAAAGTTGGATTCGTTGGTTGGCGTGGTATGGTAGGCTCAGTGCTGATGCAGCGCATGGTGGAAGAGAATGACTTTGCGCTCATCGAGCCGCAATTTTTTACGACCTCCCAAGTTGGTGGTAAAGCGCCCAATATCGGTAAAGAATCAGCATCATTAAAAGATGCCAAAAATATCGCCGATTTAAAAGCCATGGATGCGATTATTTCCTGCCAGGGCGGCGACTACACCAGCGAAATTTTTCCGCAATTACGCCAAGCCGGCTGGAAAGGCCATTGGATCGACGCGGCTTCTACCTTGCGCATGGAAAAAGATGCGGTGATCATTTTGGACCCGGTCAACCTTAACGTTATTCAAGACGCCCTTCATAAAGGCGGTAATAACTGGGTGGGCGGCAACTGTACCGTTTCACTGATGTTAATGGCTTTAAATGGTTTGTTTAAAGCGGACTTAATTGAGTGGGCAACCTCCATGACTTACCAGGCGGCATCGGGTGCCGGTGCACAAAATATGCGTGAACTGCTCAAGCAAATGGGTGAGGCGCATCTTGCTGCAAATGAGTTATTAAGAGATCCGGCATCAGCAATTTTGGATATCGATCGTGAAGTCGCGGGCACGTTGCGCGATGAAACATTCCCGACTGCCCATTTTGGTGTGCCATTGGCCGGTAGCCTGATTCCCTGGATTGATAAAGACTTAGGTAATGGCCAGAGTAAAGAAGAATGGAAAGGCCATGTTGAGACCAATAAAATTTTAGGTCGTGAAGCCAATCCAATCCATATCGATGGGCTTTGTGTGCGCATCGGCGCCATGCGCTGCCATAGCCAGGCTTTAACCATCAAGCTTAAAAAAGATGTGCCTTTGGCAGACATCCATGCCATGTTGGCTGAAGCCAATCAGTGGGCAAAAGTGATTCCAAATGAGCGTGAGGCGAGTATGCGTGAGTTATCACCTGCCGCAGTAACAGGTACACTGATTACACCTGTCGGACGTTTACGTAAATTGAATATGGGCAATGATTACCTGTCAGCCTTTACTGTGGGTGACCAGTTATTGTGGGGTGCAGCGGAGCCATTAAGAAGAATGTTACGCATATTGGTAGAGAGCTAAATTGTTAAAAATTATAAAAAGCTTGATTAAAATCCAACAACAAGCACATACAACCACATAGCTTGCTAATATAATGTGTATTATGAGCTTGCAACTCTAAGTAATTGATGTTATTTTTCTTATTGCATGTGTAGGTAAATTTTAAGGGTGAAATAGTGCATAACTCAAAATTAAAGAGGATAACAGTTGCTTTGTGTATGGCCCTAGCGCCTATAGCTGTTTTTTCGGCGGGGCTTGGTAAGCTAAATGTAAGTTCTGGTCTAGGTGAGCCGCTAAGAGCAGATATTGAATTATTATCTGTTACACCTGAAGAATTAAACAGTATTTTTGCCGTCATCGCTTCTGAAGAAGCTTATGCAATTCAAGGAATTGATCGCCCGGCTTCACACAACACGATTAAAGTTGAAGTGGGTAAAAATGCAAATGGCACACCCATATTAAAGCTTAAATCTACGCAGCCTATTAGCGAGCCATTCCTGGATATGCTGATCCAGGTTGATTGGGCTTCTGGTCGCCTGTTAAGAGAATATACCGTTTTACTGGATCCCCCGGGTTACGTAGGTGAAACCGAAAGCACTACAACCCAATTACCTGCAGTCAAATCCACTGTTACGCCATCTCAAAATTCAACGGTCAATTCAACAGTAGTTAAAAAATCTACTACTAGCGATAAACCTAGGCAAGCAAGACCAGCGCAAGCCGCTAATGATAGCGCTACTTCATCCGCTGAAGAATACCAGACACAGCGTGGCGATTCGCTGGCTAAAATTGCGCGCGAGTACAAGCCGGAAGACATTAGCCTGGATCAAATGCTGGTGGGTTTATATCAGGCAAACCCTAGCGCGTTTGATGGCAAAAACATGAACCGACTCAAAGTCGGAAAAATCATACGCCTGCCTTCAGAACAAGAGCTAGCCTCTTTGTCGCGTCAGCAAGCGTCTAAAGAAGTCAAAGTGCAATCGGCTAACTGGAATGAATACCGCAACAAGCTTGCAGGTATTGTTGCCGAATCCGCACCGAGTGAATCTGAAGCCAGTACCCAATCGGCCGATGGTAAAATTAAAAGTGCCGCTGAAGATAAATCCATGCCAGCTACCACTGGCCCAAAAGATGTCGTGAAGTTATCTGCCGGCGAAGCAGCTTTAACAAAAAAAGAAGCGGATGATGTAAAAAACCTGCAAGCCAAGATCACCGCTTTGCAAGAAGAATCGACAGCGCGCGAAAAAAGTGTAATAGAAGCGCAAGAAAAAACCGCTGCTTTGGAAAAGCAAATTGCGGATATGCAGCAATTATTGGCGTTGAAAAACGGTGCAATGTCTGACATGCAAAAGCAGGCAGAAATGCAAGCCGCATTGGATAAAAAAGCTAACGATCAGATGCCTCCGGCAATCGAACAGCCTGTTGAAACGGCGCCAGTAGCAGAGCCGGCACCGGCTAATGTAGAGCCGCCTGCGCCACCTGTTGCAGTAGTGAATCCGTCAGTGCAGCCTGCGCCAGTGGTGGTGGCAGAGCCGGTCGCTGAAGCAGGCTTTTTAGATGGTGTCGATTTGCCTTTGCTTGGAACGGCGGCTGGTATCCTAGCCTTGCTGGGTGGCGGCTGGATGTACTTGCGCAATAAACGTAAGCGTAATTTAGCCGATTTCGAACAAGGCATCATGACTTCAGGTGGTTTAAAAGCCAATACCGTTTTTGGTAACACGTCTGGTTCCAGTGTCGATACGGGAGATACATCATTCTTGACTGATTTCTCACAAAGTGCCAATGGCGGCATGATAGACACCAACGACGTCGACCCGATTGCCGAAGCTGAAGTGTATATGGCTTATGGGCGTGATGCACAGGCTGAAGAGATATTAAAAGATGCTATTTCAAAAGAGCCTAAGCGCTACGAATTGCATTTAAAATTGCTTGAGATGTATGCGGCCAGCAAAAATGTTTCGGCATTTGAAACCATCGCCGGCGAGCTATATACCACTCTGGGTGCTGAAGATCCCACCTGGGCTAAAGTAGCTGAGATTGGCCATAATCTGGAACCAAGCAATCCACTGTACCAGGCTAATACGGCCCATTCTGCAGCCCACGGCACTAATGAAAAATTGCAAGCCAATGATTTTTCAGATTCCCCCATTGCCAGCGAAACAGACTTGGATTTTACTTTTGACAATGATTCGTTGCTCCAAAACTCTGCCTCCTCTACCAGTGATAAAGATGCATTCGATTTAGAGTTGGATGCATTGGCTAATCAAAACCCTGATGAGATGGAATTTACAAGTAGCGTTGCTGCAACCGAGAGCTTAACAGCGGATACCATTCAAAGTTTAGCCAAAGCGGATCCGGCACCAGAAGAGCTAGCGCCTGAAATCAATGCAGCTGCAGCCGAATCTAACGATGCACTGGATTTTGATTTTGGCAACCTGACACCTGCGGCAGAAACGCCAGTCGAAGCAGAGGATGCGAATTTTGGCCACACAATGCCAGGTTTGGATATGTCCGGCTTTACCTCAACAAAAATAGAGCCTGAATTAGCAGCAGACACTTCAGATACACCACAGTTGAGCGAATCAAATCTGACCGAGCCAGGCTTGACGGATGTTGAAGAAATTAGTTTTGCTACTGTTGATTCGCCAGTTGAAGAATCTAATTTTAATTTTGATTTAAGCTCACTGTCGCCTGAAGCGGCTAGTTATGTTGACGACGATGCAGCAACCGCCAACACTTATGATTTATCTGCCATTAGTTTGGATATGACAGATGCCGATACCATCCAGAATGCAAACTCGTCAGAAGACCTTGAGTCTAGCGAAGATCAGCCGATTGAAATTGAAACCAAGCTGGACCTAGTGGCCGCCTATATTGAAATGGATGATTCGGAAGGCGCCAAAGAGTTGCTTGATGAGGTCATGAAAGAGGGCAGTGCAGCGCAACGCAAACGCGCTGAGGCTTTATTGGTAAAGCTGGGTTGATTGTTTGGTAATGTCAATACGGCATTTTTAATGTTCATGAATGCTAAAAAAGCTGAGTTTATGCTCAGCTTTTTTATTTTTTACAATGAGCCTGATTCAGTATGCCTGATTTAAAAGAAAATTTTGTTATTAACACCATCACGCAGTTAAGCTGCTTTTTGGTGTTTTCCATTGCGATGAATCAGTTGAGCCTGCTACACGTGCTTGTCATGACCAGCCTGTTAGTGGTTGCGCTGATTGCCATTAAAGCCGGGCAGTTTTTGCGCATGCTTAAACGTATGAAGTGGTTTTTTTTGGTGATGTTGCTTATTTTTACTTTCAATACACCTGGCCAGCACATTCAAGGCTGGGATTATTTTTTAAGCCCCACTTATGAAGGCCTGGCATCCGGGTTGCTGCAAGTGTTTAGAATGCTGGCACTGCTTGCTGCCTTGTCTCTTATCATGGCAATTAATACCAAGCAGCAACTGATTTCAGGGTTTTGTTTTATGTTATTACCGCTGCAATTTTTGGGCTTTGAAATACAACGCTTTGCGGCGCGATTATGGTTAACGCTAGAGTATGTTGAAGCGGCTCAATATTCGGATCAGCAAAAATTCAAGCAGCATCAAGGCCTGCTTAATCAATTAAAGGCATTTGGGCATGTCCACGATACACAACCAGCCGATTCCAGCATCACCTTTACAATGCCTGTATTTAAAGTATTGGATATGGTGGTGATTGCCGGCTTAATGGTGATTAGCTGTTATGTTTTAGTGAAGGCATTGGCATAATGCGCATTGCCTTAGGGGTTGAGTACGACGGCGCCAATTTTTGCGGCTGGCAGAGTCAGCCACAGCTATGCGGTGTACAAGATGCATTAGAAGCGGCAATCAAAAGCTTAAGCTTACAAGAGGTGCGTATACATGCTGCAGGTCGCACGGATACTGGCGTTCATGCGCTGATGCAAGTCGTGCATTTTGAATGTGAGGTATTAAGGCCGTTAAGTGCCTGGGTGCGTGGCGTCAATACCTTTCTGCCAGCAAGTGTGCGGGTAGTCTGGGCGCAAACCGTGAATGAGGATTTTCATGCAAGGTTTTCTGCCACCCAGCGCCATTATCAATACCTGTTGATCAATCAGCCCACCGCGCCCGCTATTCAGGCCACCAAGGCGGGCTGGTATCATCTGCCCCTGGATGTGCCAGCCATGCAGCAGGCGATTGCTTTGTTGCAAGGCGAACATGATTTTAGTGCGTTCAGGGCGAGTGAGTGCCAGGCAAAATCACCTGTTAGAAATTTGGCTCAGGCCAGTATTACGGCAAAGCAAGAGTCTATAATCTTTAATTTTTCCGCCAATGCATTTTTACAGCACCAGGTGCGTAATATGGTGGGTGCCCTGGTGTACGTGGGTAATGGTAAATATACGCCGGATTGGATAGCGCATTTGCTCACGCAAAAAGACCGTAGCTTATCGCCGCCTACATTTTCACCTAATGGCTTGTACCTGACTGGCGTTGATTACGGTGCTCAATTTAACTTGCCTGATACGAAACGCTATCTAAGGCTTATATAATACAATCCGCGTGTGTAACAAATATCTTAATTTGGAATTAAAACCGGCAAAATGAATCAATTCAGGACAAGAGTTAAAATCTGCGGCATTACGCGTGTGCAGGATGCGCTGGAAGCGGTCCGATGTGGCGCAGATGCTATTGGCCTGGTGTTTTATGCGGCCAGCCCGCGCTGCGTTACAGTGCAGCAAGCGCAACAAATCGTGGCAGCATTGCCGCCATTTGTCAGTGTCGTGGCTTTGTTTGTCAATGCTAGCCCAGCTGAAATTGAGGTAATTACCTCGCAAGTGCGTATTGATACGGTGCAGTTTCATGGCGATGAAACGGCAGAAGATTGTGCAAGAATTAAATTGCCATATTTTAAGGCGATTCGCGTTAAGCCTGACACTAATTTGTTACAATATGAAATAGATTTTAGCAGTGCAAAAGCCTTGCTTTTAGATACTTATTCAGAGACGGCATACGGCGGTACCGGGCATGTGTTTGATTGGGATCTGATTCCAGCCAATATGAGCAAGCCAGTGATACTGGCAGGCGGGTTGCTTGCGGAGAATGTAGGGCTGGCCATTCAAAAAGTGAAGCCTTACGCAGTAGATATTAGTGGTGGCGTAGAGTCAAGCAAAGGCATAAAAGATGCTGAAAAAATAGCTGCGTTTATGCGGGCTGTGCAGTCAGCTTATGATGCCTGATTAGAAACATAAAAACCAAGTTATATAAAAGATCGAATTGAGGAGTTAGTGATGCAAGTGTATGACATGCCAGATCAGCGCGGTCATTTTGGACAATTCGGTGGTATTTTCGTGGCCGAGACTTTGGTTGAAGCGCTAGAAGAGCTGCGCGTGATGTACGAGAAATATCGCTACGATGAGACTTTTCTGGCGGAATTCGCCTACGATTTAAAGCACTTTGTTGGTCGTCCAAGCCCGATTTACCATGCCAAACGCTGGTCTGACAAAGTGGGTGGCGCGCAAATCTATTTAAAACGCGAAGATTTAAACCATACAGGCGCGCACAAGGTAAACAATACCATTGGCCAGGCTTTGCTGGCTAAACGTATGGGCAAGCCACGCGTGATTGCCGAAACAGGCGCAGGCCAGCATGGCGTTGCGACCGCAACCATTGCAGCTAGATTAGGCTTGGAATGTGTGGTTTATATGGGCAGTGAAGACGTCAAACGTCAGGCGCCTAACGTATTCAGGATGAAACTGCTTGGTGCTACTGTGGTGCCGGTGGAAAGTGGCTCTAAAACGCTTAAAGATGCCCTCAATGAGGCGATGCGTGACTGGGTGACTAATATTGAAAACACGTTTTATATCATCGGTACAGTGGCAGGCCCGCATCCTTACCCGATGATGGTGCGCGATTTTCAATCGGTGATTGGTGTAGAAGCCAAAGTCCAAATGCAGGAAATGGTGGGTCGCCAGCCTGATGCAGTAGTGGCCTGTGTAGGTGGCGGCTCTAATGCAATGGGTATCTTTTACCCCTATATCGATGTACCCAATGTACGTTTAATCGGCGTAGAAGCGGCTGGCCACGGTATGGAAACCGGCATGCATGCAGCACCGTTAACGGCCAACAGCCCGGTCGGCGTATTGCATGGCAACCGCACCTACTTAATGCAAGATGCCGATGGCAATATTATTGAAACGCACTCCGTTTCAGCCGGCCTTGATTATCCTGGTGTCGGCCCTGAACATGCTTGGCTTAAAGATATCAAGCGTGCCGAATACGTGGCGATTACCGATGATGAAGCCATGGCGGCGTTTCACAGCCTATGTCGTACGGAAGGCATTATTCCGGCATTAGAATCCAGCCACGCGCTGGCACATGCGGAGAAAATGGCAAAAACCATGCGTAAAGATGAAATCATTCTGGTGAATTTGTCCGGGCGTGGTGATAAGGATATTAATACGGTTGCCAAGCTTGCCAACATCACCCTGTAAATCGAAAACCACTTCACAATGCTGCGTTACTTCACTAAAAACCAAAAACTCACATATAAAACATATGCTTCGTTTTTATTTTTAGCTCGCGCCTTGCCTTGTTTTGTGCTTTTCAATTTCCATATTTCTTCGAACTAACAGTCAGTTTAATTTATGTCACGCATTCAAACCGTCTTCGCAACACTCAAATCTAATCATAAAAAAGCATTAATCCCCTACATCACGGCAGGTGATCCACACCCCAATCATACCGTTAACTTGATGCATACCTTAGTAAAAACGGGTGCGGATATGATTGAGTTAGGCGTGCCGTTTTCTGACCCTATGGCTGATGGACCTGTGATTCAACGTGCCAGTGAACGCGCATTGGTGCATAAAGTCGGCCTGACTAAAGTGTTGCAAATGGTTACTGAGTTTCGCCAAACGGATGAAAAAACACCCATTATATTAATGGGTTATGCCAATCCGATTGAGGCCATGGGCACTGACAAATTTACGCAGCTTGCCAAAGCGGCAGGTATCGATGGCGTGATCACGGTTGATTATCCGCCAGAAGAATGTAAAGAATTTATTAGTCAGCTGCAAGCCAACGATATGGATAGTATCTTTTTATTATCGCCTACCTCGGATGCGGCACGTGTAGAATTAATTGTGAATCAAGCCAGTGGCTTTTTGTACTACGTCTCACTTAAGGGTGTAACAGGTTCCGCTAATTTGGATATCGAAGAAGTGAAAGCGCGTGTAGCGGAAATTCGCCATAAAACCAGCTTGCCAATTGGCGTTGGCTTTGGTGTAAAAGATTCTATCACCGCTAAAAATGTGGCCGCCTTTGCCGATGCCGTCGTAGTTGGCAGCCGTATGGTGCAGGCGATTGAGAATTCAAATGACGACAATTTAGTGGCGAACGTCAGTCAGCTAATGATTGAATTGCGCGCTGCCATTGACGCTTAAGGAGTAAAAAAATGAGTTGGTTAGATAAAATCCCGCAGAAGATTCAACGTGTTGTAGGTGCCGTACAAAAGAAAAACGTGCCAGAAGGGCTTTGGAGTAAATGTGATTCTTGCCAATCGGTTTTGTATAAAACCGATTTGGAATCCAATGCCGAAGTGTGCCCGAAATGCGCGCATCATAATCGTATCGGCGCCCGTGCCCGCTTAAACCAGTTGCTGGATGCTGATACCAAAACAGAGTTGCGCACCGAAATTGGCGCCAATATTGAGCCGATTGACCCCTTAAAGTTTAAAGACAGCAAAAGTTACGCCGAGCGTATGAAGGCCGCCCAAAAAGAAGTGGGCGAAAAAGACGCGTTAATCGTAATGCAAGGCAAAATTCTTGGCGTAAATGTTGTAGTGGCCGCATTTGAATTCAAGTTTATGGGCGGCTCTATGGGCTCAGTAGTCGGTGAGCGTTTTGTGCGCGGCATTGACGCGGCGATTAAAAGCAAATCGGCCTTTATTTGTATTTCTGCCAGTGGTGGTGCCCGTATGCAAGAGGGTTTGCTGTCATTGATGCAAATGGCGAAAACCAGCGCGGCATTGACTAAATTATCTCAAGCAGGCTTGCCTTATATCTCAGTATTGACGGATCCAACCATGGGTGGCGTATCGGCCAGTTTTGCCATGTTGGGCGATATTATCATTGCTGAACCCAATGCCTTGATTGGTTTTGCAGGCCCGCGTGTGATTGAGCAAACCGTGCGCGAAACCTTGCCGGAAGGCTTCCAGCGTGCCGAATTTTTAGTGGAACATGGTGCGGTCGACTTGATTATAGATCGCCGCGAGATGCGTCAAAGACTAGCTGGCATGTTGTCCAACTTGATGAAGATACCAAAAGCGGCTTAATGAATCGCTTTTATCCAAAAGTTTTAACTCTACATTCCTACTATCTGTGACTAATCCTACACTTAAGCCAACTACTGCCCAGCAGTGGCTGGCTTATATCGAAGCACTGCATCCCAAATCTATTGCCATGGGTTTGGATCGCGTCAGCGCTGTGGCAAAAAATTTAGCAATTAAACCAAGCTTCCCGATAATTACGGTTGCGGGCACCAATGGTAAAGGCTCTACTTGCGCCATGTTAAGCCAGGTTTACACAGAAGCCGGTTTTGTGGTTGGCTGCTACACATCGCCGCATTTGATGCGCTACAACGAGCGCGTGAAAATCAATCAGCACGAGATATCTGATACGGATTTGTGTACGGCATTTGACGCGGTTGAAGATGCGCGCGGCAATATTGCGTTGACCTACTTTGAAATGGGCACACTGGCCGCCATGTGGCATTTTTGCCGTTCAAAGGTTGATGTGGTCGTGCTCGAAGTTGGCTTGGGCGGCAGGCTGGATGCGGTGAACATATTTGAGCCCGCTTGCACTATCGTCACCACCATTGACTTGGATCATATGGAGTTTTTAGGCGATACCCGCGAAAAAATCGGCTTTGAAAAAGCGGGTATATTCCGCTCAACTATTTTAGCGATTTGCGGCGATGAAAATCCACCCGATAGCTTGGTGAATCACGCCAGGCAAATTCAGGCGCCATTAAAACTAATCCAGCGTGACTTTTCGGTAAAAAAATCCGCGAATGGCTGGCAGTATTCGGAAGGCGGAAAAGATTTATTGCTACCAAATTTGGGCTTGCAAGGAGAGTTTCAGCTTAACAATGCGGCTTGCGTGATTTGTGCCGTACAGCACCTGCAACCGGTGTTGCCTGTCAAAACCCATCAACTCTACCAGGCATTGCAGGCAGTTACCTTGGTAGGGCGCTTTTATTCCATCCATTCAAATCCCAACATTATTGTGGATGTCGCTCATAATCCGCACGCTGCCTTGTCACTTGCACATAATTTGCAAGCCACGGCTTGCGCCGGCAGGACACTAGCCGTGTTTGCCATGCTGGCGGATAAAGATATCGATGGCGTGATTCAATCCGTCTCGCCGCATATTGATCAATGGTTTATCGCCGACAACCATAGTGCACGTGGCGCAAAAGCCCAAGATCTGCATGATAAGTTAATTCAACATAACCCGGATATCAAGATGGATTTGTTTGCAGATGTCGCATCAGCCCTGGTTGCCGCCTGTAAAATTGCCACTAAAAATGATAGAATTATCGTGTTTGGTTCGTTTTACACAGTTGCTGATGCGATTGAATATATTTCTAAAAAAGATATTGAGTAATCTATTTACAAAATATCTGTTTAAATCGGCAACTTCAACCCCATTATCATTATTCACAAGCGTAGGGCTGAAAGTTAAATATGCAAAAAGACGCACCTAATGATCAAGAGCTGGCCTTAAAAAAACGTGCACGCCGCCGTTTGGTAGGCGCAATTGCATTGGTATTGCTGATGATTATCGTGTTGCCAATGATTTTAAAAGACAGGTCGGTTACTACGCCTACTGAAGAAGTCACCATTACCCTGTCCAACCAGAATACACCGTCAGATGCAGCACCTTCTGATTTTGATTCTAATATTGTCCCAACCGAAGTTGTTCCGCTGGATAGTGAATCGGTAGTTGATGAGCCGGCAAAGCCAGCGCAAGAAAAACCAGAGGCACCAGACGCTGAAGCGCCGGTTGCGGCAAAAACTGAGCCTAAAGTAGCATTGGCGCAGCCCAAAACAGAAACACCAAAAGCGGCCGAAAAGAAAGAGGCTAACAGCCCAAAATTTTATGTGCAGATTGGCGTATTCTCGGATGAGGCTAACGTAAAAAAACTGCAGGCAAAATTAAGCGATTTGGGCTATCCCTCACAAACCGAAAAAATTAACACGGCAAAAGGTCAAAAAATCCGCCTGCGCACCCACTTGCTCGGTGAGCGCAATGAGGCCGCGATTGCCTTGCAAAACATCAAAGACGCAGGCCTGACCGGTATGGTTGTGAGTCAGTAGTAGGGACGGTTTAACATGACCAGCTTTGATTACACGGTGTTTATTATTATCGGCGCCTGCATCATCATTAGCATGATGCGCGGCGCGGTACGTGAGATGCTGTCAATCATTGGTTGGCTGCTCTCATTATATGTGGCTAAAACTTACTCTAGCCAATTAATGCCTTTGTTGCCGCAGGATATTCCCACCGATTCATTGCGCGTATTAGCCGCATTTTTAATCCTGTTCTTAGGTGTGTTGCTTGTAGTCAGTTTGCTTTCCATAGCACTGTCCAGCATTTTGGACAAAATTGGATTAAGTTGGCTAAATCGTTTTTTTGGCGCATTATTTGGGTTTGCAAAAGGACTGCTTATTGTCTGCATCTTGGTTTTTTTGGCAGGTTTAACCAGTATTCCAAAAGATGTGCGTTGGACAAATGCGATGTTCAGTTCACCGCTGGAGGCTTTAGTGAAAGCGGCCCTGCCTTTTACGCCGCAAAAAGTAGCCCGACACGTTAAATATGATTAGATGTAATTGGCAACCATAAGTGATTGCCAGCATTTACTAAAGATACCTCATCGAAATAGTACGCGTTTAAAAGTTTATTGTTGTAGTTAAAACCTGATTGTTTAAGGAAATTCATATATGTGCGGAATTATAGGCATTGTCGGCAAAAACCCAGTCAATCAGTTGTTGTATGATGGCTTGCTGGTGCTACAACATCGCGGGCAAGATGCAGCAGGTATCGTTACCTGCGATGGCAATACATTTTTTATGCACAAAAACAATGGCTTGGTGAAAGATGTATTCCAAACACGCCATATGCGTAGCCTGGTGGGTAATGCCGGTATTGCCCACGTGCGCTATCCTACGGCAGGTTCTTCAAGTGCCGCAGAAGCACAACCGTTTTATGTGAACTCACCGTTTGGCATCGTGCTTGGCCACAACGGCAACCTGACCAATTCCGAGCAATTGAAATCGGAAATGTTTCGCCAGGATTTGCGCCATATCAATACCAACTCAGACTCTGAAGTGCTGCTAAATGTGCTGGCACATGAGATTGAAAAAACCTCACGCAATGCTGTACTCAATACCGATATGGCGTTTGATGCCGTTTCCGGTGTACACAAACGCTGCAAGGGCGCATATGCCGTGGTGGCCATGATTGCCAATTTTGGTTTGCTGGCATTCCGCGACCCTAACGGTATTCGCCCACTAGTGATTGGTAAATTAGATACCGATAAAGGCACTGAATATATAGTGGCTTCTGAAAGCGTTGCGCTGGATGTATTGGGTTTTCAGCTGATGCGTGATGTAGAGCCGGGTGAAGCGGTATTTATTGATATGGATGGCAATTTATTCAGCCGTCAATGCGCAGAGGCGCCTACCTTAACACCTTGTATTTTTGAGTACGTGTATTTAGCACGCCCGGATTCAGTGATTGATGGCGTTTCGGTGTATCAAACCCGTTTGGATATGGGCACTACATTGGCCGAAAAAATCAAGCGTGAATGGAGTCACTTAAAAATAGATGTGGTGATCCCGATTCCTGACACCAGCCGCCCAAGCGCGTTGCAAGTCGGTATTTCGCTAGGCTTGGACTACCGCGAAGGCTTTATTAAAAACCGCTATATCGGCCGTACTTTTATTATGCCAGGCCAGGCGCTGCGTAAAAAATCGGTGCGTCAAAAATTAAACCCTATCGGTATCGAGTTTAAAGGCAAAAACGTTTTACTGGTGGATGACTCAATCGTGCGTGGTACCACATCGCAGCAAATTGTGCAGATGGCACGCGATGCCGGCGCCAATAAGGTGTATTTTGCCTCAGCGGCACCACCGGTGCGTTTCCCCAATGTGTATGGTATTGATATGCCAAGCCGTGATGAATTGCTGGCCACAGGCCGTACGGATGAGCAAATCTGCCAGGAGATTGGTGCTGACGCGCTTATTTACCAGGATTTGGATGCATTGGTAAAAGTCATTGCTCAATCCAACCCTAAAATGCGCGTATTTGACTGCAGCTGTTTTGACGGAAAATACGTGACGGGTGATGTAGATGCTGCTTATTTAAATCGAATAGAATCGGCACGCGGCGATTTTAATAAAAAGCAAAAGCCAAGCAACTCAAGCACTCAGCTTGATTTGAATTTAATCGATGCTGAGGAAGATGAAGCGGTAGAGCAGGTTTCTTAATCAAGTCATATTTGGGATCTAGGTTTTCTATTTAATTAAAGTTAACCTAAACGGGTTATATACATAAAGTGAAATTAGCTTAAAATTCGAACCCTAGAGTTGAGCCTTAAATTAAACAGGCTCAAGTAAAAAGATAAGAACATCAATGATTCCATTTAATAAGATATACCTCACTGGTAATGAGATTGAATACATTCGCCAGTCGCACGTAACAGGTAATTTATCTGGTGATGGTATTTTTACGCACAAAGTAAACCAATGGCTTGAAGCGCAAACGCAAACGCGCAAAGCGCTTATCACGCACTCCTGTACCGCCGCGCTCGAGATGTCTGCATTGCTGGCTGATATCCAGCCGGGTGATGAAGTCATTATGCCTTCCTATACCTTTGTTTCAACAGCCAATGCATTTGTCTTGCGTGGCGGTGTACCGGTATTCGTTGATATTCGGCCAGATACCCTTAATATCGATGAAGCCTTGATAGAAGCCGCAATCACGTCGCGTACCAAGGCGATTGTGCCAGTGCATTATGCAGGTGTTGGCTGTGAGATGGACACCATTATGCAAATTGCAAAAAAACACGATTTGCTGGTCATTGAAGATGCGGCGCAGGGCGTTATGGCGACCTATAAAGGCCGCGCTTTAGGTTCAATTGGGCATATTGGCGCTTATTCTTTTCACGAAACTAAAAATATAATTTCAGGTGAGGGCGGCGCCATACTCATCAATGATGAACAGTTTGCGCTGCGCGCTGAAATCATTCGTGAAAAAGGCACCAACCGCAGCCAGTTTTATCGCGGACAAGTCGATAAATATACTTGGCAGGATATTGGCTCATCTTATTTGCCAGGCGAAGATGTGGCTGCTTTTTTATATGCACAACTTGAAAAAGCACAAGAAATCACCCGCAAGCGCATGGATATTTGGAATAATTACCATGAAGCATTAGTCGAGCTAGAGGAAAAAGGCGATTTGAGGCTGCCTGTGATTCCGGCAGAATGTCAACATAACGCACATATGTACTATATTTTGTTGAATTCACTCAAACAACGTACAGAACTTATTCAAAAATTCAAGAAGCAGGATATCCATCCTGTTTTTCATTATATTCCATTACACAATGCGCCGGCCGGTAAACAGTTCGCACGCACACATGGTTCGCTCGCACACACGGAAAATCTTTCTGAATGTTTGCTCAGATTGCCGCTATGGGTGGGTTTAGGCGAGCAGCAAAATTCGGTGCTGAAGGTCATCAAGTTTTAGTTTGATGAATACAAATAGTCAACGCAAATCTGTTGACAGGCTTTTTTAAAAGGCGTTAAATGTAATTGCGCTGATTTGAGTGGCCAACTTTAAACAAAGCCTTACTCAGCTTGCGGGCGCATAATAAATTCTGCTAAAGCGAGAGCCAAAACCCGTTTTAGCTTACTTTTTTAGCTAACACGGGTTTTTTAACGCCCCTATATTTAAGTGATTTGACATTATGACGACACAAAAAACCTATCATCCAGAGACTTTAAGCTTGCGTGCCGGTACCGAAACGACCGAGTTCGGTGAAAATTCCGAAGCTTTATTTTTAAACTCCAGCTTTAAGTTTAAAAACTCAGCACAGGCGGCAGCACGTTTTGGCGGTTCAGAGCCGGGCAATATCTATTCACGCTTCACCAATCCAACCGTCACCATGTTTCAAAACAAACTGGCTGCATTGGAAGGCGCAGAGCAGTGCGTGGCCACCTCTAGCGGCATGTCTGCGATATTAGCTTGCGTAATGGGTTTGTGCAGCGCTGGTGACCATGTTGTAGCGTCGCGCAGCGTGTTTGGGACCAGCGTGCAATTGTTTGGCAATATATTGAAGCGCTGGGGCCTGGAAGTTACGTTTGTATCATTGACCAACCCATCGGAATGGCAGGCGGCGGTCACACCTAAAACCAAATTGTTTTTTGTTGAAACACCATCCAACCCGCTGACTGAAGTATGCGATATCCAATTGCTTGCCGATATTGCGCATCAGGCCAACGCCTATTTGGTGGTGGACAATTGTTTCTGCACGCCGGCGATTCAAAAACCACTGGATTTAGGTGCCGATATCATTATTCATTCCGCCACCAAATACATTGACGGTCAGGGCAGGTGCCTGGGTGGGGCTGTGCTGGGCAGCAAAACTTTAATGGAGCCTGTGTATGCGTTTTTACGTACCGCAGGCGTGACCATGAGCGCTTTCAATGCCTGGGTGTTTTTAAAGGGGCTAGAAACGCTGCATATCCGCATGGAAGCGCACGCACGTAAAGCCTTGGCATTAGCAACCTGGCTAGAGGCGCAGCCGCAAGTTGCACGCGTTTACTATCCCGGGCTAGCTTCACATCCACAATATGCTTTAGCCCAAAAGCAACAATTAAGTGGCGCTGGTATCGTCAGTTTTGAGGTGAAGCCCAAAGCGGGTCAAACCAAACAAGAGGCGGCATGGGCGCTGATTGATTCAACGGAGCTTATTTCAATTACGGCTAACCTGGGCGACGCCAAAAGCACGATTACGCATCCGGCCACCACCACTCATAGCCGTATCACTGCAGAGGCAAGGCAGGAAGCGGGAATCAGCGATAATTTAGTCAGGATTGCGGTAGGTTTGGAACATGTGGACGATTTAAAGGCCGATCTGCGTTTTTAAAAAGGTCTTATTTTATGAGCGCCTGCTTTGAGAGATTTTAAAGTAGGCGGTCAAGGCGCCTTTAATCGCACACATGATTTAAAGTGATTTATTTCAAACCTAGTATGTGATATATTTCAAGGCTATTTTTGATCTCTCGTTAATCATTAAACCTTGCCCAAAATAAGGTTTAGCTAAATAATTAAGCTTAGATTTAAATATAAATTTCTTAAACTGAATTTATTTTTTTAAGTCACAGCTTCATTGACTTTTTAACTATTAATCGTTGCTTAACTCATTTAGGTGACACTTTTACAGGAATTGCAACATGGCAGCATCGCTCGAAACAATCAGCAACTTAGAACGCCGCATAACAGTTAAAGTACCGTTGGCACCGCTTGAAGGCCAGATTAAACAAAGGCTGACTCAAATCTCCCGTACGGCTAAATTTGCAGGCTTCAGGCCGGGTAAAGCACCGATTGGTTTGGTTAACCAGCACTATGGCGACCAGGTGCGCGATGAAGTGTATTCACAAGCGGTAGAAACTAGCTTTGGTAATGCCGTGGATGAAAACAAGTTGCGCGTAGCGGGTTTCCCGAATATTGAGCATAAACCATTTGCCGAAGCGGCGACTGATTTTGAGTACACAGCGACTTTTGAAGTGTTTCCTGAAGTGAAGATAAACGATTTAAGCAAGCTAAAAATCGAAAAGCCGACTTTAGAAGTGTCTGAAGCAGACGTTGAAAAAACCCTGGATGTGCTAGTTAAACAACGTGTGACGTTTGAGCCGGTTAAACGCGCTGCCAAAAAAGGCGATCAAATCAATGTGGTATTGGTTGCCAGTATTGACGGCCAGCAAGTAGAAAGCACCGGCGAAAAAGGCATCGATTTGGTATTGGGTGAACCAGGCCGTATCGCAGAATTCGATGATAATTTGTCAGGCGGCAAGACAGGCGCGACAAAAGTGTTTGAAATCACTTACCCCGCTGATCATAATCCTGCCCAGTTAGCAGGTAAAACCGTGAGCTACGCGGTGACTTATAACCAGGTTTCACAGCCAGTATTGCCGGAAATCGACGCAGAGTTTGCAAAAAGTTTAGGCATTGATGATGGTGATGTTAAAAAAATGCAAGCCGAAATTAAGGCAAGCTTAGAGCAGGAAGTTGAAAAACGCTTGAAAGCGCGTGTTAAAGAGCAAGTGTTCCAAGCTTTGGTGGCTGATTCAAATATTGAAACACCCAAAGCATTGGTGAATGCAGAAATTAACCGCATGATGCAACAAACGGCGCAAAACCTGCAACAACGCGGCATGGATCCGAAAGCGATTCAACTGGAACCAGCCATGTTTGAAGAACAAGCTAAACGTAGCACGGCCTTGCGTTTGATTTTAAGCGAGCTGGTCAACAGCAATAACTTACAAGCCAGTGCAGATCAAGTGCGTGCAATGGTCGACACGTTTGCTCAAAGCTTTGAGAAACCAAGCGAATTAGTGAGCTGGTACTATGCCGATGTTAAACGCTTGGATGAGCCTGCCGCTTTGGCTACGGAAGAAAACGTAGTCAACTGGGTGCTGGATAAAGCAAAAGTGACCGCCAAAAAAATCAAGTTTGATGAATTAATGGCTGGTTAGTAGGTCGTACAAGTACTTAAGCATAAATTAGGATTAGCAAACAGCATGTTCAATAATATAAGTGATTTTAACGTGAATACAAGCAGTAATATGGAACCACAAGGTTTGGGTTTAATCCCGATGGTGGTAGAGCAAAGCGGCCGTGGTGAACGTTCGTATGATATCTATTCGCGCTTATTAAAAGAACGCGTCATTTTTCTGGTAGGTCCGGTGAACGATATGACGGCCAATTTGGTGGTGGCTCAATTGCTTTTCCTTGAGGCCGAAAATCCGGATAAGGATATTTCACTATACATCAATTCACCAGGCGGATCTGTTACGGCCGGTATGTCGATTTATGACACCATGCAATTTATCAAGCCCGACGTAAGCACATTGTGTATTGGCCAGGCAGCCAGTATGGGCGCATTCTTGCTGGCTTCTGGCGCAAAAGGCAAACGCTTTAGTTTGCCTAATTCGCGTGTGATGATTCATCAGCCTTCCGGTGGTTTCCAGGGTCAATCGACTGATATTCAAATTCATGCCAAGGAAATCATGTACTTGCGTGGCAAGTTAAATGGTATTTTGGCGCACCACACGGGCAGGAGCACTGAAGATATTGACCGCGATACTGAGCGTGATAATTTTATGAGTGCCGAGCAATCGGTTGAATATGGCATGATCGATAAAGTGATTGAAACGCGCGCGCCAGCCGTTTAAAGTATTAATATAAATTATTTTTAAAAGTATAAAATTAGTTGGGTTAAGGATGTTGAATGGCGACTAAAGCCGAAGGTGAAAAACTACTATATTGCTCTTTTTGCGGCAAAAGCCAGCATGAAGTGAAAAAGCTGATTGCAGGCCCGTCCGTATTCATTTGCGATGAGTGCGTTGATTTATGCAACGACATCATCAAAGAAGAAGTGCAAAGCCTGAGCGATATCAAATCGACCGATAAATCCTTGCCTACACCGCAAGAAATCTGCGCGATTCTGGATCAGTACGTTATCGGTCAAACACAAGCCAAGAAAAATCTTTCTGTAGCGGTATACAACCACTACAAACGGCTTGGTCACAACCATATTTCACAAAATACCGTGAAAGATGATGTTGAAATTCAGAAAAGTAATATTTTACTGATCGGCCCAACTGGTTCCGGTAAAACATTGTTAGCGCAAACATTGGCGCGTATGTTGGATGTGCCTTTTGTAATGGCAGATGCAACCACGTTAACTGAAGCGGGCTATGTGGGTGAAGACGTTGAAAACATCATGCAGAAACTATTGCAAAAGTGTGATTACGATGTTGAAAAAGCCCAACGTGGCATTGTGTATATCGATGAAGTGGATAAAATCTCACGCAAATCGGATAACCCGTCTATCACCCGCGACGTATCAGGTGAGGGCGTGCAGCAGGCCTTGTTGAAACTGATTGAAGGTACGATTGCTTCGGTTCCGCCACAAGGTGGCCGCAAACATCCGAACCAGGAATTCGTACAGTTAGATACCACCAATATCCTGTTTATTTGCGGCGGCGCCTTTGATGGCTTGGATAAAGTTATCCGCAGACGCTCTGAAAAAGGCGGTATTGGCTTTGGTGCTGAAGTAAAAAGCAAAGATGACTTGCGTGAAGTAGGTGCCGTATTGCGCGATGTAGAACCGGAAGACTTGATCAAATTCGGCCTAATCCCTGAATTTATCGGCCGCTTGCCGGTGGTTGCCACATTAGAGTCACTGGACGAAGCCGCGCTGATGACTATTCTGGTTGAGCCAAAAAATGCCTTAACCAAACAGTATATGAAACTGTTTAAAATGGAAGGTGTAGACCTTGAATTCAGGGAGTCTGCTTTACTATTGATTGCTAAAAAAGCTTTGGAGCGCAAAACAGGCGCACGCGGCCTGCGCTCAATACTTGAGCATTCTTTGCTAGAAGTCATGTATGACTTGCCGTCAATTGAAAACCTAAGCAAAGTGGTGATTGATGAAGGCACCATCAAAGGCGAATCACAGCCGCTGATGATTTTCCAAGACAGCCCTAAAAAAGCGGAATCTGCCAGTTAAATAGCTAGTTTCCGCTATCGTTAATTCTTTCTATGCTCATCACAGGGCTATTGCAAATAAAAATAAGTCGTTTATAGTCATTAATACATCAATATTAATTGGATATAAACGATTTATTTCATCATCGCTCTTGAACTATCAAAGTATGTTCCCAACCTAATAGCATAGGCAGCTTGCCTGCTTGATTTGTGTCTATGCGACCTTGAAAGTATTTTATGACAGAACAAACTTTTTCAGATGATCTATCTAAAGCCAATGAACCAGATGGCTTAATGCCTTTATTGCCTTTGCGCGATGTGGTGGTTTACCCGCACCTGGTGATCCCGCTTTTTGTGGGCCGCGCAAAATCGGTCAAAGCCTTGGAAATCGCATCTGATACGAATAAACAAATCCTGTTGGTGGCACAAAAGTCAGCCAACAAGGATGAGCCTGATGCTGAAGATTTATATGAAATCGGTACATTGGCGACGGTATTGCAAATGCTAAAACTGCCGGATGGCACAGTAAAAGTGCTGGTAGAAGGCTTGCATCGCGTACGTGTGTCTGAGTTCATTGAGGGCGAAGAGTGCTTTTTAGCTAAAGCTGAAAAAATAGCCGATCCCATTGAAAATGACAGCGAAACAGAAGCGTTAATGCGCACGGTTTTCACGCAGTTTGATCAGTACGTTAAATTAAACAAAAAAATCCCACCGGAAATTCTAACTTCACTGGCTACCATCAGTGAGGCAGGGCGCTTGGCGGATACGATTTCTGCGCACTTGACCTTGAAGCTGGAAGAAAAGCAAAAAATCCTTGAGATGCTCAGCGTGACAGAGCGTCTAGAGCATCTATTGCATCTGATGGAATCTGAAATCGATATCCTGCAGGTTGAAAAACGCATCCGTGGACGTGTAAAACGTCAAATGGAAAAAAGCCAGCGTGAGTACTATTTGAATGAGCAAGTAAAAGCCATTCAAAAAGAGCTGGGTGAGCAGGACGAAAATGCCGAACTAGACGATTTGGAAAAGCGTATCAAAGAGTCTGGCATGTCTAAAGAAGCCCATGCAAAAGTAAATGCAGAGCTTAAAAAACTTAAAATGATGTCGCCCATGTCGGCCGAAGCATCGGTTGTGCGCAACTATATTGATACCTTGGTCAATCTTCCCTGGAAGAAAAAAACCAAAATCAGCCGAGATTTAGCGGCTGCAGAAGCGATTTTAGACGCTGATCATTACGGGCTTGAAAAAGTAAAAGAACGTATCGTGGAGTATTTAGCCGTACAACAGCGCGTTGGTAAGCTTAAAGCGCCAATCTTATGCCTGGTTGGCCCTCCGGGTGTGGGTAAAACCTCGCTTGGCCAAAGTATTGCCAAAGCCGTGAATCGCAAATTTATTCGTATGGCATTAGGTGGCGTACGTGATGAAGCGGAGATTCGTGGCCATAGACGTACCTATATTGGCTCTATGCCGGGTAAAGTCATGCAAAGCATGACTAAAGTCGCCGTAAAAAACCCATTATTCCTATTGGATGAAGTAGATAAAATGGGTCAGGATATGCGTGGCGACCCTTCATCTGCGCTACTAGAGGTGCTTGATCCTGAACAGAATCATACTTTTGCCGACCACTATATTGAAGTGGAATATGACTTGTCCGATGTGATGTTTGTGGCGACCGCAAACACCATGAATATTCCTGCGCCCCTGTTGGATCGTATGGAAATCATTCGTTTGGCAGGTTATACGGAAGATGAAAAAATCAATATCGCCATGAAATATTTATTGCCTAAAGAGCTTAAAACACACGGGCTTAAACCTGCCGAAGTGAATATTTCAGAATCTGTGATACGTGACATCGTGCGCTTTTACACGCGTGAAGCTGGCGTGCGCCGGTTAGAGCAAGAAATTGCCAAGATTTGCCGCAAAGTGGTTAAAGAGTTATTGATGAACCTGACCAATGCCAAAAAATCCCGCCGCGTAAGCGATGTGGCGGCGAAAGAGTCAGCCATAGTAGCACCTAAGAAAATCAGTATCACTTCTAAAAACTTAGAGAAATACTTGGGCGTGTATCGTTATGACTATGGCATTGCAGCCAAAGACAACCAGGTTGGCCAGGTTACCGGTTTAGCCTGGACCTCTGTTGGCGGTGAGTTGCTAACCATTGAGGCAGTGCTGTTACCTGGTAAGGGTAAAACCATCACAACAGGTAAATTGGGTGATGTGATGCAGGAATCAGTGCAAGCAGCGATGAGTGT
>JAZKEN010000056.1:0-7156 GCA_040387035.1 Pseudomonadota bacterium
TTTAGTGATGTCATTGATCTTGATATACGCCAGGCCTTTTGCGCCGTAGATTTTGACGAATTCGGTATAAGCATCGATTTCACTACGGGCAATCGCCGCGCCATTTGGTACACGCAAGGCAGCCACACGGCCGCCAGCCATATTGGCCGCACCTGCGAACACTTTAAAATCGACATCTTTCATCACATCGGAAAGCTCGGTGATTTCTAAAGTCACGCGCATATCCGGCTTATCTGAACCGTATCGATTCATGGCCTCACTGAATGGCATACGTGGGAATTTGGCTGGCAGATCCACGTTTTGCACCGATTTCAGCATTTGTCGAATCATCTCTTCGACAATATCCATGATCTCGTTTTCACTCAAGAATGAGGTTTCAATATCCACTTGCGTGAATTCAGGCTGGCGATCCGCGCGCAGGTCTTCATCACGGAAACATTTGGTGATCTGGAAATAACGATCGAAGCCAGACACCATCAGCAATTGCTTAAATAACTGCGGTGATTGCGGCAACGCAAAGAACTGGCCAGCATGCACGCGGCTTGGTACCAGGTAATCACGCGCACCTTCTGGGGTACTGCGTGTGAGCATCGGCGTTTCCACTTCAATAAAGCCGTTAGTATCCAGGTAATCACGCAAGGTCTTGGCAACACGGTAGCGCAACATCAGGTTTTTTTGCATCGCAGGACGGCGTAAATCGATATAACGGTGTTCAAGTCTTACCGTTTCAGTCAAGTTTTCGTCATCCAACATAAACGGAGGCGTGAGTGACGCGTTTAAAATCTCAATTTCTGTGGCAATCATCTCTACTTCGCCAGTAGCTAAATTAGCGTTCACGGCGCCTTCAGGGCGCGCACGTACCACACAGGTGATTTTCAGCACATATTCACTGCGTACACTCTCCGCAATCGCAAATGCAGCTTGCGTATCAGGGTTCACCACGATTTGCGCCATGCCTTCACGGTCGCGCAAGTCAATAAAAATCACGCCGCCATGATCGCGGCGGCGATGCGCCCAGCCGCATAAACTAACAGTTTGGCCAATATGGCTGCGGTTTAAATGGCCGCAATAATGTGTACGCATAGTCATAAATATATTTCGTTAAGTAGTGGTGTTAATCAAATAGGGTAAAAAAATTTAAAGCGGTAATTCGCGCGTTTTGCGGTCTCTTGGCGTCACGGTGCCCATGCTGATAATGTATTTCAAAGCCTCATCTACGCTCATGTCCAGTTCAACCACATCTTCTCTTGGCAGCATCAGGAAAAAGCCGGAGGTCGGGTTAGGCGTGGTGGGAATATAGACACTGACATAATCGCCGACTAAGTGATTACTCACATCACCACCGGGCACGCCAGTCAAGAATGCAATGGTCCAGCTGCCTTGGCGTGGATATTGAATCAATAGCGCTTTGCGAAACGCATTGCCGGAATCGGAAAAAAGCGTATCAGACACCTGCTTGACGCTCGAATAAATGGTTTTGACGAATGGCACGCGAGAGAGTAAATTCTCCCATAACGCTATTAATTGTTGCCCAAATATATTGGTCGCTATTAAACCTGTGACAAAGATAATTAATAAAGTAAGAATGGCGCCCAGGCCCGGCACATTAAAGCCAAATACGTTTTTGGGCTGCCATGCAGCTGGCAATAACAATAGGCTTTGATCCATGGTTTGAATAAGGGTGCTCACTACCCAAATGGTAATGAACAATGGCACCAACACTAGCAAGCCAGTAATAAAGTATTTTTTCATATTAATCAACTGGTTAGTTAGTGACAGGCACAGCCTGCCTTACAAGCTGCCGGGGCATCCGCGCTGCTTGCCGGGGCTTCTGAAGTGGTTTTTGCGGATGCATTTTTTGACGGTTTATCCTTGAAGTCGGTGGCGTACCAACCACTGCCACTTAACTGGAAGCTAGGTGCAGAAAGCATTTTATTAAATGTCTCTTGCTTGCAATTTGGGCATGTAGTGGTGCTTGCATCGCTTATTTTGCGCAAAAGCTCTAGCTTGTGGCCGCAGCTGGTGCATTGGAAATCATAAATTGGCATGATTTTAGCTTTTAGAATGACAAATAATGTAAAAACAAAATTATAACTGATGTTGACTAAATGTTTTACTGCAAGTGTTTAATTGCAAATGTTTAAGTCGGGATTTAGGGCGTTACTAACGCCAGGTAGGAGTGTGAAGTGATTATATTAAAATCGTTCAAAGTTGGTATTTTTGCCGCCTGCTTTTTGCTTTCGCCATTGGCTTATGCAAACCCAGTGGGCACGGTGACATTTAAAACAGGCAATCCCACCATTGTTCATGCAGATAGCACAACAACACCCGCCGAAAAGAACACTGCGCTAAATGCTGGCGATACCATTGAAACAGGCGATGGGCGCCTGCAGTTATCGCTAATCGATGGCGGAAAAGTATCGCTGCAACCGAATACCGTTTACAAGATCAATAAATACGAATTCTCTGGCAAGGAAGATGGCAGCGAATTTGCATTTACCGAGTTGATTAAGGGTGGCTTACGTACAGTCAGTGGCTTAATTGGCCATAAAAACCGCGATCGCTATCAACTTAAAACCGCAGTGGCTACGATTGGTATCCGCGGTACAGAATTCACTGTTAACTTTAATGACAATCTATTACTAATGACCACTAACCATGGCAGTGTAGATGTTTGCAATCAGGGTGGCTGCCTAAATGCCGTATCTGGTCAAACGATTGCTGTTGCGGGTTTAGGTGCGCCACCAAAACCAAGCAAAACCCCAGCAAAAGCCGCAGCAGCGGCGCCAGCAGGAGGTAAAGCCGTTTTTGCTGCCAACGATTCAACCGATGGCAATGGCGTGCCCAACGTGATTGCAAACGCTGCCAAGGCGATTGGCGGAACTGGCTCTGGCTCTGGCTCTGGCTCTGGCTCTGGCTCTGGCTCTGGCTCTGGCTCTGGCACTGGCACTGGCACTGGCACTGGCACTGGCACTGGCACTGGCACTGGCACTGGTACTGGCACTGGTACTGGGAACAATGGCAATAACGGTAATAATGGCGGAAACGGCAACAATGGTGGCGGCAATAGCTATGATTTACTCTACCTACACACCGAAGTGACAAACGGCGCACACGAAAATGGCGTACTAAATGGAAAAGTGACGACTGACAGCAATGGAAAAGTCACCAACTTTCAAGATTCCAGCGCCAGTACAAGCTACACTTTTAGCGATCCGCTTGGTTATGACTACAAAGACACTTTCGTCAGCTTGGGTAGTACCGTGGCGGTTAAAACCGATAGCAGCCTTTCACCAGCCACTTCTGAGAACCTATCTAATTTCCAGGGAATCGTCGGCACATTAAGCACATCATCCAACTTATTGAACTTGGCGAGTTTGGCAAATCCAGCCACCACCTATAATGTGCTTGGTTCTACGGCGCCTGTCGTCCTCAGCACAAGCTCTCCTTTTAATACTACAGCAGGTACTGCAAATCAGGTGACCGGTAGCATGACTGTAAACTTTGCTACATTGCTTTATAGCTTCTCGCTTAATAATATTGTGGTGGGCACCAACGTTTTCTCAATCAACTCTATTGGCTCCAACTCACTCATTAACGGTGGCAATCGATTTTCCAGCAATGCTTTAGTGACTGAAACCTCTCGTTTATCAGCAAACTTCAACACATGCCTTTCTTCATGCGTTGGGCATTTACCCAACAATGATGTTGTGCAGGGCGCTTTCTTTGGTAGCAATGCCGAACGTATAGGATTGCAATACGGCTTCACCTCAAATGTGGGTGAAATATTCGGTGGCGTTGTATTAGGTCGCTAAGGCTAGCCTTGTTTGAGCCAAGCTAAGCTTAAACAAAAAGCCCGCATTATCGCGGGCTTTTTGTTGCTAATCTGCACCTATGCACACACCTAACATCTTTAAACGACGTGCATTAATAAGTGCAGTTTAGAATATCCGGAATACAAGCCCTGCTACAAGGGCTTTTAAATCGGTATAATGACTATTTATTGACAGCAGATTTAAGTGATGCGCCAACTGAAAAGCTAACGCGGTTACTTGCAGCAATTTTCAATGTTTCGCCATTTGCAGGATTACGGCCATCGTAAGCCGGTTTATGCGTTACTTTGAATTTACCAAAGCCTATGATGTTTAAATCACTGCCTTTTGCTAATACATCAGCGATTGCAGCCAATACATCGTTCAATGCTTCCTGAGCTTCTTTTTTGCTCCGGCCATTAGTAGCCAACAACTCGACTAATTCTGGTTTGCCGACAATTACTTTCTTTTCTTCTTTTGCCATCTGTATTTCCTTTATTTGTTAGTTGGACTGATAAAACCCTATTAAAGGGGCATGACGCGACAATAAAGCACAAGCTTAACAAGGTCAAACAGAAAACTTCAAAAAAAGGGTGAATTTACTGACTCTGCGTGTTTATTTACAAATTTAAGGAGCAATACCATGACAAACGCCCAGCGCCGAGCGCTTGCCCAAATGGCTGAATTGAATTCAGCCACTAATAAGAGCAATCCTATACCAACCTTGAGCAGCGGGTTTAGTCCGCATGCATCAGGCGCGTACTACCTTGTAAACGTGGAAACGGTTGCCAAGATCATTAATCTATTGGCCAAAGAAATCGAGCCGCCCGTTTACACCTACACCATCAGCACTATTCATTTTGAGCAGGATGCCGATACGGGAAAATGGTTCTGGTTTGATGGTAAAGAAAAACTATCGCCACGCAAAAACCAGGATAGCTGGCGCCTTGGCAGCAAAGTACTGTACGACAAACGCGAAACCGCAGAGGGTGAACTTCAGCGGGCGATGGCTAAAAACGGTGATCGCGTGACAAAGGTACATGATTTGCCAGAGGATTTGACTCAATTGAAAAAAATTCGCAGTGCCCACCATCCTGACCGCAATAATCCCGATTCCGACCATGACCTGTATCAAGCGGTAATTGAGAAAATTGATAGGATGCGCTTGGTAAGTGCCTAAAGCACACCATTGATGTTGACTGTGGATGAGCGTGCTCGATCGTGACTAGTGCTTAGCCTACGATAGCTATTTACTTACGCTGATTTGAAGGCCTGGCTGGACTTTATTTTCATCAGATAAAAAAAGCCCCTGTAAACAGGGGCTTTTTATTCATACTTTGCAGGTATTCCTTAAAACGGAATATCGTCCTCAAAATCGTCAAAATTACCGCCGCCTGTTTGCGATGCCGCTGGTTTTGAAGCTGGCTGGCTGGCTGGCGCAGATTGGCGCGCCGGTGCCTGGTTATAGTCATCTTGACCGCCCGCTTGGTCCATACCGCCATCATAACTGGCGTTTGAACCGCCGCTATCCTTGCCACCTAACATTTGCATGCTGTCTGCAATAATCTCCGTGCTGTAACGTGTCACGCCGTCTTTTTCCCATTTACGGGTTTGCAAGCGGCCTTCTACATACACCGGGCGACCTTTTTTAAGGTATTCACCGGCGATTTCGGCCAATTTGCGGTACATAACAATATTGTGCCATTCGGTTTTTTCTTGCTTAACGCCCGATTTATCTTTCCAATTTTCGGTGGTGGCAATACTAAAATTGGCCACTGCTTCGCCATTCGGCATATAACGCACTTCCGGGTCGCGTCCTAAATTTCCCACTAAAATCACTTTGTTAACTGATGCCATTATCTGCTCCCTATCAATTTTAAAATATTCTGCTCTATTAACGTTTGGCTATCGTTACTTTGTTGATTATTCACTTTTACAATCAACAGTTTTTCTTGCGCAATCGCTACTGCCTCATAAACACCCACCATCCGGGATATTGTTTCGGCCAGCGTAGTTGCTTGTTGCGCGCTAAAATCGTCTAAGTGATACATTTTTGTGCGCACAGCGGGTGGTGTAATCATACCAAAAGTTAGCACCAACCAAATACTCATTAGCACCGAACAAAAAATAAATACGGCTGAATAATCGAATCGATGCGATAAATAGCCGCCTACCACAGCACCCAAAAATATACCGAATGATTGCGCTGTGCTATGCACACCCATGGCCGTGCCTTTTGAAGCGGCAGGCGCCATTTTTGAGATTAACGACGGCAATGACGCCTCTAAAATATTAAAAGCGGTAAAGTAAATCAGCAACGAAATCACTACACCCCAAAACTGGTGAATGGTGCTGGCAAACATTAACTGTGCCACCAGCATTAAGGCTACTGCACCAATAAAAACTGATTTTAGCTTTGCCCGTTTTTCACCCACGATAATCGCCGGCAACATCAGCACGAAAGAGGCGATTAAAACCGGCAGGTACACTTGCCAATGCGTATTCACATTCATGCCGCTGGTTTCTGTTAAGGCAAACGGCACGACGATAAACATGGCCATTTGTGCCGCATGCAATGAAAACGTACCAAAATTCAGTCTTAATAATTGCTTGTCGCGCAGCACGCTTTTCATTTTTTCGGGCGCTGCCTGGGCGTCAGAATGGAACTGGCTCAGCACTGGATCGGGCACATAGTATTTGATGACTAGAATGGCTAAGGCAGACAACACAGCCGTCATCCAGAAAATGCCTGAAACACCGATAAGCTGATTCAACAGTGGCCCGGCCACAAGCGACAGCGCAAACGTGATACCAATCGTACCGCCAATCATCGCCATGGCTTTGGTACGATGTTCTTCACGCGTTAAATCGGCTACTAAGGCAGTCACTACAGCAGAAACTGCGCCTGCACCCTGGATAGCACGGCCAACAATAACCATATAAATATCGCTTGCCAATGCGGCAACCACGCTACCAATGATAAACAGCACCAGCCCGATATAGATGACTTTTTTGCGGCCATATTTATCGGATGCAATACCAAAAGGCAGTTGTAGTAACACCTGTGTGAGACCGTATGCACCAAGCGCCAAGCCAATTAAAGTATGGTTGCTACCGCCTTTTAACGTTTCAGCGTACACAGAAAAAATAGGTAAGATTAAAAACATACCCAGCATGCGCAAACCATAAATGGAAGCCAAGCTGATGGTAGAACGCAACTCAGTTGGCGTCATTTTGTCGGAAATTTGCATGGGACCTATTTTATTACAGAATTTTTATATTTTTGAAGCAGAAAAATTTAGCTGAAAACACAATAATTGCGTATATTAACAGGTTGCCTTAAT
>JAZKEN010000057.1:0-4124 GCA_040387035.1 Pseudomonadota bacterium
TGCGAAAGAGCGGCGGCAAGTGCTTTGCTTTTGTTGTCATCCATGTGGTTTTACCTTTGATTTTTATTACTTAAATTAACTTCCCATTATTTCATATTTCGCGTGATAGCGTAAGCTTAGCGCGTTGTTTGATTGAATAGTTTGGCTGAATACTTGAATATTATTCTTTAGTATATGTACAATTAAATCGGCTAATCTTATATAAAGTCAACGAGATGATGCTTTAAGCGTTTTTAACTCTGTAATACCTGTTTTTAGAGGAGTTTATAATGAGTATATTACGTTCAGCACTTGTGGTTTTAACCCTTGGTGCCGCCTCAATTTCGAGTGCGGTAGCGCGCGATTCATTTAATATCGGCATCAATGTGGGTGGTTACGGATACCCGCAGGCACAATATTATGCAGGGCCGCCAGTCGTTTATTACAGTGCGCCGCCTGTTGTGTATTACCGCTCAGCGCCAGCTGTTTCTTTTGGTTATCAGAATTATGGACGCCAAAATTACGGATATCATTCACATCGTTTTGATAATCGCTGGGGCAACGATAATCATTGGGGCAACAGAGGCAATAACGGCCATCGTGGTCACGGTCATCACCGCGGTCACCGCTAATTTGGGTTTTAGTTAAGGCGTTTGTAGTAGCGCTATCAGTTGGCTTATTGCGTAGATAGATGCTTGTTCGCGTATAGATTGCCTTGAGCCACTGAAATGCCGCGTGCTGGTTTGTACGCTGTTTTCTAGTGCAAAACCAAAACAAACCGTGCCGACTGGTTTCAGGTCGGTGCCGCCGTCTGGCCCAGCAATACCAGTAATGCTGGCGCTAATTTGCGCAAGGCTGGATTTGAGCGCGCCTTGCGCCATTTCACTTGCCGTTTGTTCGCTGACGGCGCCAAATTGAATTAAGGTTTGATCGTTAACGCCTAGCATATCGATTTTTGCCTGGTTGCTGTAGGTGATAAATGCCCGGTCAAACCAAGCTGAGCTGCCTGCCACGCTGGTGATGGCTTGTGCGGCCATGCCGCCAGTGCAAGACTCTGCCAGCGTAAGCACAAAGTTGCGCGATTTGAGTGTTGCACCCAGTGTTTGGGCTAAGCTATAAAGTTGGTCCATAGCAATAGTTTTATCCCAATAATCGCATAGATTCCAGCCAGTAAATCGTCAAACATCACGCCGAAACCATTCTTAAGTTTCGCGTCGAATTGGCGAATAGGGTATGGTTTCCATATATCAAACAATCGAAACAGTAAAAAAGCGATCAGCCACCATTGCCATTGCTGGGGCGTGAAAGTAAGCACTAACATAATGGCCACGATCTCATCCCAGACAATGCCGCCATGGTCACTGACGCCAAGTGCTTTTCCTGTTTGATTGCACAAGTAAATGCCCAAAATGAACAGCAAAGTAACGATACCTAATTGGGCATAAAACGTTAAATCTGCCATCAGCCAAAACAATGGCAAGCCTACCAATGTGCCGGCTGTGCCCGGTGCTTTAGGCATTAAGCCGCTACCAAAGCCCAGTGCAAGAAAATGCGCCGGATGCGAGATTAGCAGTTTGAAAGTAGGTTGATTAAGCTCAGGCAAAATGATCAAAGCCTTTTTTAGTGATGTTTAGTTTTTGATTGTTATGCATCACATTTAAATGTTTATCGGCATGGGTTTCACCAATAAGGCTTAGTGGACAGTCAAGCTGTTGGCTGATTAATATAAGGTTGTCCCTGGCGGATTTTGGTGCGGTAAAACATAATTCATAGTCGTCGCCACCCGCTAATAGATAAGCCTGCAAGCTAGAGTTTTCTAATCCTGCTTTAAATAAGCCTATGCATGGAATTGAAGCTAAATCCAGCGTTGCACCGCAATTAGAGGCATTCAGGATGTGGCCTAAATCGGCCAGCAAGCCGTCTGAGATATCAATGCAGCTGCTTGCAATGCCACGTAGATTCAAACCTAAGGCCGAGCGGGGTATCGGCGCATGCAAGGCCTGCAAGCAAAGTGCTAAATCGTCAGCGCTTAATGTCTTGTCAGCTAACGTGTTTTGCAAATGGGCAAGGCCGAGTGCAGCACTGCCAAGCTGGCCACTGACCCAAATATCGTCATTGAGTTGTGCGCCACTACGTTTGATTGCCGCGTTAATCGGCACTTCACCCATGATTTGTACGCTGATAGCCAGCGGCCCGCGCGTGGTATCGCCGCCGATTAAATCCACATTAAATTGCTTGGCACATGCAAAAAAGCCCTTGCTGAATTGACCCAGCCAATTGGTATCGATAGTTGGCAATGCAATCGCCAACGTTGCCCATTTGGCTTGGGCGCCCATTGCTGCCATGTCGGAAATATTCACGGCCAGTGATTTCCAGCCCAGCTGGTAGGGGTCGCAATCGGCAAAAAAATGGGTGCCTGCCACCAGCATATCAGCCGAAACAGCCAGCTGCATTCCCGTCGCGACGCTAATCAAGGCGGCATCGTCACCTATGCCTAAATCGGTTTGTGAGCCGGGGCGTGTAAAAAATTGCTGAATTAGGTTAAATTCAGGGGTCATCTGCGAATTGGTTTGAGTTGCCTATTCTTTTGAAACAGCAGCACACAAATAGTCATTCCCAGCATGATGCCGACCAGGTCTGCGATCCAGTCGCCAGTCGTACCGGTGCGGGTTGTGGTTAGCGTTGCCTGTAACACTTCGATTGCGGCACCAAACAACACCAGTGTGATAACGGCCAAGTATTTCTTATTCGGGTAAGCAGACCAGGCCAGTTTGATCAGCAGCATAAATGCTACAGCATGCTGGATTTTATCCCAATGCATAAAGCCATCTGCTTGTGGCGGTTTTCCTGGAACAAACATCAGGATGGAGACGGTTAAAAAGGCAAGCCAGAATATGGTTAAAGCCATTTTTTTTGCAACGGTGTTGGATGTTAAGCGGTGATATAGGTGATGCATGAAGACTCTAAAGTAATTAAATTCGTTTAATAGCGGATGCGGGACGGAAAGCGTTGACCATATTTTGATTGGTTTCCAAATAAGGCATGGGCGACTCATCGTTTGCCAGTAAATCCAGGCAATAAGGCACTGCAGCAAATATACCATGGACCAGCTGTTTTCCGGAATCGTCTTTCAAGCCTTCTAGCGTCTGTGCAATGGCTTTTGGCTGGCCGGGCAGGTTGATAATCAGGCATTGCTTGCGAATCACCGCTACCTGCCGCGATAAAATAGCGGTTGGCACAAAATGCAGGCTGATCTGGCGCATTTGCTCACCAAAGCCAGGCATGATTTTATCGGCCACATTTAAAGTGGCATCGGGTGTCACATCGCGCAATGCAGGGCCAGTACCGCCTGTGGTTAAAATCAAATGGCAATTTTGGTAATCCACCAAATCGATCAGCGTCTGTTCAATATCCTCTTGCTCATCGGCCACCAGGCGCGTGTGATATTCAATTGGCGTGATGACCGCCTTATTTAACCATTCCTGCAAGCTGGGAATGCCTTTATCGGCGTAAATGCCGCTTGATGCTCTGTCGCTGGTTGAAACTAAACCAATTTTAATGAATTGTTTTGCCATCTGATTGTCTTTGATATTGCGTGTAAAATAAATGCGCGAATAACGCTAATAATAGCATTATCAATCATAAAGGATTATTTCATGGCGGGTTTGACCAATCATTCAATGATAAAAACAGCAAGAGACGCAAAAGTGCTGGCGCGTTTAAGCCCATCGCATGCAATCGCTACAGAAAATAAAAACCTAAAACCAAAAATGATGTTGCTGGGATTGTTTGCGGCAGGCATTTTGTTTGCCGCCATGCAATTGCAAGCGGCAGAAAACTGGTACGAAAAAAGCTACAAACCGCAAAACAGCGGCGATTTAAAATCGATGCAGCCCAATCCCGACACCAAGATGTATGTCAGCAACCATAAGGAAGATGACGACATCAGCATGCTGGAAAATGGTTACGATATGATGGGCTCATCGGGCTTTACCGCAGGCGACGTGCCAGCAGAGCAGGCTTTGCAATATGCCAAAACCTTAAAAGCCGATACGGTGCTGGTTTACAGCAAATACGGCTCGGCAAAAACTGCTAGCAGCAAAATACAGATGATTAAAGAAGCGGCCAAAGTCGGTAAAGAGCTG
>JAZKEN010000057.1:4224-7232 GCA_040387035.1 Pseudomonadota bacterium
GCTGGCAATCCACTGAATAAACCAGAGGAATTATCAACAATTGTGCGCAAGCACCAGGGCCAAGAAGTGGCAGTGGAGTTTGAGCGTAATGGTGAAAAAAATAGTGCGAAAGCGCAAATCAACAAACGTTAACCCGCCATCATTCAATAAAAAAGCCAATCAAGTTTGATTGGCTTTTTTATTAAGTGCGTTAATGTTCCAGCAGCCCTAGTTTATTAGCCAGCCAGCGTGTGGTTGTGGCTTGCACGATAATCGTAATTAATATGGCTAGAAAAGTAACCGATGCAATCACGTCAGAGTGCGGCACTTTTAGCCCCACCAGCATGCCAGCCAGTGCGCCTGGTATCACGCCTGTTTCTCGCGTCCAGCACATAAACAGCAACTCTTTCAATGTCCACTGCGCGCGCCTGTCGGGTAAGGTGCAGGCAAACACGGTGATAGGGCGTGCAACAAACATAAATAGCATCACCACAGCCAGTGCCGGCCAGAAGTATTGTTGCAGCAAATTAAAATTGACTTGAGAACCTAGCAATACAAAAATAAAGATACGCATTATCAGCGACGTGGTCAGGATAAAGTCTTCTAATTTATGCTCTTCGGCTTTGCTCATTTTAAAACCCAGCAAATCTTTATTGCCTAACACTAAACCAAACGCAAATACCGCCATAAAGCCGCTGGCATGCAAGTTATCAACGCTCAAGTAAGCGGCAGCAACCGACATAATAGTGACCAAAGGCGCGTATTCCGCTAAAAAACTGTACTTGTCATGTGCAATCAATACGGCTGCCAGGTAGCCCAATAATATGCCGCCCAGCACGCCTAATATGGATTGTTTAAGCAAATCGGCAAGGCTGTGTGAGAAAGAAAAATCCGCACCGGATACGGCAATCCCCAGTACAGCAAAGGTTAGGATCGCGCCCATCGCATCATTGAAAGCCGATTCGGACATCACGGTTTGTGCCACTTTGGCGCGTACTTTTATTTGCCGGAATACCGGCACCAAAGTGGCGGGGTCCGTAGAGGCAATCACCGCGCCCAATAACAGCGCAAAGATAAAAGGCAGGCCAAGCAGGTATTGCGCGGCGTAAGCGGTGATAAAGGCGGTGATCAGTACGCCAATCGTTGAAATGATTAGCAGGCTTGGCCATACCTGCTTAAGCACATGAATGCGCACGCTGGCACCTCCATCAAATAAAATATAGCAGGAGCCAAAGATCAATAATAGTTGGTTTAAAGTGGAATCGACCGGGATATTCACGATGCCAAACCCGGTAGAGCCTAGTGCAATGCCTGCCAGCAAAAACAAGACCACATCGGGTATTTTAAGTGCGCGTGCCGCGAAGCCGGCCAGTGTGCCTGTGGCTAGAATAACGCCAAGCAGGAACAGCAATTCTTTAGCATGTGAAATTGAAGCGGAGGTTTCCATGCGATTTGTTTATTCGTCTAAATCGTCTTGCTCATCATTGTCGGTGTAGGTATTGCCAGGCTCTTTTGCTTCACTTAATTCGCGGATCAGTTTAAATAGCTCACGACTGCTTTTAGGTGGCTTTTGTGCCGCTTCTTCACGCTGCGCATTCCTGATCAAGGTGCGCAGTTGCTGGATGTCGGCCGTAGGGAACTGGCCATAAAATTCCTGCAAGGCATTCGGCTCTGCAATCAAGCGACTGCGCCAGCGTTCCATGGTATGAAAACGCGCATTTTCCTGCGTGTTTTTACCTTCCCATGCTTGCAACTGCTCAACGATTGGCGCGCTGTCTACGTCGCGCATCAAGCGGCCAAGGTATTGCAATTGCCTGCGTACAGCGCCGTTGGCAGTTAAGCGCTTGGCTTCCATCACTGCGTCAAACAAGGTTTCCGGCAGGTTCAGCTTGATTAATTTATCTTTGGATAGATCAATCAGTTTTTTGCCAATGGCTTGCTGTGCGTCTGCTTCGGCCTTTAGCTTGGTTTTGCTGATGGGTAAATCAGCGTCTGGTTCTATTGAGTAGTTTTTTTCGGTCACGATTGTGTGGTTTCTAGTGGCTTTGATGTTGGCTACGGTATGATAACAGTTTTAGTCATTTGAATTAATCAAACCCCATAATGGACGCTACAATTAATCTGGAACAATTACAACAAATCACGCAAGACGTGCTCAAAATCGCCAAACAGGCTGGCGCGTCGTCCGCTGAAACCGAAGTGAGTTTTGGCACAGGCCAGAATGTATCGGTGCGTTTGGGTGAGACTGAGAATATTGAATATAACCGTGACAAGGGCATTTCCGTCACCGTGTATTTTGGCCAGCAGAAAGGCCATGCCAGCAGCTCTGATCTAAGCCCGCAAGCCTTGAAAGATAGCGTTGAAGCGGCCTGCAATATTGCCAAATATACCGCACAGGATGAATTCTGTGGCTTGGCCGATGCGCATTTAATGGCAACCGAAATTCCTGACCTGGATTTATACCATCCCTGGCAGGTCAGTGTAGATGAGGCGCTTGAAATCGCAAAACGCTGCGAAGCGGCCGCGATGGATGTGGATAGAAAACGTATCGGCAACTCAGAAGGGGCAGGCGTTTCAAATTCGGAAAGTATATTTGCCTATGCCAATAGCCATGGTTTTGTAGGAGGCTATGCCAGTACGCGCCACAGCATGAGCTGTTCAGTGATTGCCGAAGAAGGTGATCAAATGCAGCGCGATTACTGGTACACCAGTGCGCGTGATTTTAAAGACATGGATTCCGCCAGTTATGTCGGCAATCTGGCTGGGCAGCGTAGCATTAGACGTTTGGGTGCGCGCACCATTCAAACCGGGCAATATCCGGTTCTGTTTGAGGCGCCATTGGCATCAGGCCTTATTTCATCATTGATTGGTGCAATCTCCGGCGGTAGCTTATACCGAAAATCCTCTTTTTTGCTGGATAGCCTGGGTAAGAAAGTGGCGTCAGAGGTGTTAAATATCACTGAAGACCCGCATATCAAAAAAGGCGTTGCCAGCAGCCCTTTTGATGGTGAGGGTGTGGCAACACATGC
>JAZKEN010000058.1:0-6255 GCA_040387035.1 Pseudomonadota bacterium
CGGATGCTGGGATCAAAACCCAGTGCCTTAACCAACTTGGCGACTCCCCAATAAAATCAAACTGCTAACTATGATGAAGCTAGCGCATAGTGCGGGTGTTTACTTAATCCCTTTGCAATAAAACCGCTGGTATTGGCAGGTTTTTTTGCAAAAAGTTCATCAGCGATTTGTTTTGAATTAACTCTTACAAAAACCGATGCACCTGAGCCGCTCATTCTTGCGTCACCAAATTGATTTAACCATTTTAAGGTGGATGCAACTGCAGGAAATAATTCACACACACTCTCTTCAAGGTCATTCTTAAAGCGCCCATTATTTGAGTGCTGAAATGCTGTGCTTGAAAAGTCCGCTATTTTCAATGGTTTCGTGTCTCTTGTCAATCGCGGATGCGCAAAAATTTGCATTGTTGACACCTGAATATTGGGGGTGAGCACAACATAATAGGCTTCTTGCTGATTATTTTGGCTTTGCTGCGGCAAATCAACCGGTGACAATAGCTCACCTATGCCTTCGGCCCATGCGGTTTGCCCAAAAATAAAAACCGGTACATCGGCACCCAAGGTTAAACCAATCTGCATCAGTTGCGCGCGCGTTAAATGCAAACTCCATATATGATTCAATGCCAGCAAAACGGTGGCTGCATCTGAGCTGCCGCCACCCAAGCCGCCGCCCATCGGGATGTGTTTTTCGACATCGATATCGGCGCCTTGCTGGCAACTGGTCGCTTTTTGCAGCGCAATTGCGGCGCGAAGAGTTAAATCCTGGCTTTCTGGCACATTCGGTATGGCCTTAACGCGAGAGATTTGGCCCGACTGGTTAGGCCGGATGCGAATAACGTCGTAAAAATCCAGCAATTCAAACACGCTTTGCAAGGTGTGATAGCCATCATCACGGCGGCCGGTGATATGCAAAAACAAATTGATTTTTGCAGGCGCTAAAAAAGTTTGAAAATCTTGCATTGGGGATAACTAAAAAAAGAAAAATAGGCTATTGGGTAATATCTGACCAGTTTTCGATCAGCAGTTTTAAATTCAGCTGCTCGCTCTTTAATACCACCTTATTAGGTAAGGATACACCGTTGTTATCGGCATAGTTTTCATAGGCGATATCCCAGCCGTCTTGCTGCAGGGTCAATATGCGTCCTTGATCATCCCAACTGCTTGCGTCGATTGTGCTCAGGCTTGGTTTGCCCAGCGCCCAATCACTCAGCCCTGCAAGTGGCAGCTTAAAGCCCAAACTGCTTTCGGTTAAGCTTTCAGCGGTTTTGGCTGTGATATTGCGGCCTTCTTGCGTGGTAAGGGTGACGCCCTGCGCATCTTTTTTAATGTTGGCTAGTTGCCCGCCTAAAGGTGAGTACACATCGATATTGTCATTTAGTGTGGCGTGTTGCCAATTGATGCTGCCAGAAAAGCCCTGTTTTTGTGTCACAACACCCAAACGCCCCTTTAATGAAAAGCTTTTGATGGCATTGAGCTTTGCAAGGTGCTGATGGTGAATGGCCGTTGATGTGGCTGGCGGCTTTTCTGATTGCTTGGGCAAGGTAGTACAAGCACTGACCAGTAACAAAATGCAATATAAGAAATAGCGGTAATTTAACAAGAAAAAATCCATTTAAGTAATTAACCTAAATGGATTGTAGCTTAATAATGCACGCAAATCGAAATTGGGCGTGCGTATTGTTAAGGTGTTAAGAATTAAATTTTTTGGCAGTTGCAACCAATAAATCGTTGGCTGGAAATTCTTTTAAGGCTAAGCCCCAAATTTTCTTGGCTTCTTCTTGCAGGCCTTGTTTCCATAATACTTCACCCAAATGCGCTGCAATTTCCGGATCGGCCTGCATCTCATAAGCTTTGCGCAGGTTTTCTACAGCCAGCGCTAAATTGCCCAGGCGGTAATGCACCCAACCCAGGCTATCCAGCATGTAGTGGTCATTAGGTTGTAGTTTTAATGCGGTTTCTACCAATGTTTTTGCTTCATCCAGCTTGATGTTGCGATCGGCAAATGAGTAGCCAAGTGCATTGTAAGCGGCGGCAAAATCAGGTTTCAAGCGAATCACTTTGCGTAGTTCGGTTTCCATCACGTCCAGCTTGCCCAGGCGCTCAGCCGCCATCGCATAGTCATAAATAAGCTCAGGCGAATTGGGTGTGTTTTTAACGGCGCTATCCATCAAGTCGAATGACTCTTGATGGCGCTTGGCCTGGCCCAGCATATTGGCTTGGGTTTGAATCACCACAATTTGCTGCTCTGGCGTTAATTCATTGACGTTATCCAACATGGTGATCGCCGCGTCTAGATTTTTGCTACGGGCAATCACGTTGGCGGCAGACAACCTGCCTTCCAAATAACGCTCACTGCTAGGCTGGATTTTGTCATACCAGGTAAGGGCTTTCGCATCGTTTTTTTGGCGCTCATTGCTGCGGCCCAAGTAAATATAGAGTTGTTCCGGCTCTTTAAAGCCGTTGGTAAGCGCTTGCTCAAAATATTTATCGGCGTCTTTGTATTCGTTTGATTCCAATGACAATAAACCAACAACCGCGCTAATTTCCGGGCTGCCTTTTGATTCTTCTACCAGTTTTAAAAATTCCGGTTTGGCCTCTGCATGGCGTTTTTGATTCACCAATGTTTTGGCATAGGTCATGCGCACATCGCTGGCTTTTGGGTATTTTTTCAAAAAATCCTGGTAAAACGTTATCGCTTTGCTGGGCGACTCTTTAAAAAGCATCTGTCCCTGCAATTGCGCAGCAATTTCCCAGCCTGGACGCAGCTTGTCAGCAGCCAGCAATTCGGCTTTGGCAAATGCATTGTTGTCAGCATTAATGGCGGCCTGTGCCAGTGCTAAACGCGCTTCTGGCAAAGTTGGGTAGGGCGCCGCAAATTCTTTAATCGATTCAAAAACTTCATTTTTGTCTTTTTGATTCGCTAACAAGGTATTTAGGTATAAGAACCCGTTAGCGCGGGTTTCTGACCTTGCCAATAGCTGCTGGATATGCGGCTTGGCTTGTTTCAAATTACCACTGGCCACTAATAATTGGCTAGAAGCTTGCTGTGCTTCCAGCGAGTTGGGGTCTAATTCAACCCATAAAGTGGCGGCTTGCAAAGCCAAGCCCGGCTGGTTCGCGTAGGCTGCCGCTTTGGCAGCGCGTTCGGCCAGGCGCGCATCGCGCGTTTGCTTGGCTAGATCTAAAAATAACTGGCTGGCTAAGGTGATATCGCCACGTTGTCCTGCGATTTCACCCAGCAAGTATTTATACACAAACTCCGGGTTAGCGCTGGTAATGGTAGGCGCTTTCGTTACAGGCGCAGCTGTTTCCGCTTGCGCGATACTATTAGCTGTGGCGAACGAGATTAAAAGAGCAAGCGCGATTTTTTTGATGGGTGGCATTGTTTAATTTCCAGATACTTTAATAAGGCGATAGAAGGCTACATTTAGCGGCATTCATTTGCCAATGATGTTTAGTCCGTGACAGTTAATGCAAGTTCATCCATAATTAAAGGTTAAGCAATATTTCATTTGTATTTATATAAGACTATAACTTTTTGCTTGAAACTAATCTAGCAATTTTGTTTCATAAAAGCCACTGAGTTTATAGCAACGAATTAAGACAATAATGATGACAAATTTAACAGTAGAAGCGTCAGAGCTGACGCGTATTTATGGTGGCCGCGAGGCGGTCAGTAACGTCAGCTTCAATCTTACCCAAGGCCAGGTGTTGGGCTTTTTAGGGCCAAACGGTGCGGGTAAATCCACTACCATGAAGATGCTGACCGGTAACCTGGCGCCAAGCGCCGGTTCAGTCAAAATCTGTGGTATCGATATGATTGAAAACCCTAAGGAAGCCAAAGCACTTATTGGCTATTTGCCTGAAATGCGCCCGCTATATAAAGAGTTTACGGTAGATGAGTACCTAACCATCGCAGCGAGATTACATAGAGTAGCCAGCCGCAATATCAAAAAAGCGGTTGAGAATGCCAAAGAGCGTTGCGGTTTGACGCACATGAGCAAGCGCCTGATTGAGAATCTATCCAACGGCTACCAGCAGCGTGTGGGTATCGCACAAGCGATTATCCATAACCCGATGGTGGTGATCCTGGATGAGCCGACTGTAGGCCTAGACCCGATTCAAATTCGTGATATCCGTACCTTGATCCGTGAAATCGGCACCGACCATAGCGTGATTCTTTCTACGCATATCCTGCCGGAAGTTGAAATGGTCTGTGACCACGTGCAGATCATCGATAAAGGCAAGCTGGTCTTTAATGGCGGCATTGATGTGTTAAAACGCCAGCGCATCGGCAATAAATTATTAATCGGTTTTAAAAATGCACCGGCCGCGGCGGATTTATTGAAAATCGCAGGCGTGTCTGAAGCGGAAACGTTAGAAAACAATATGATGCGTGTGCGCTTTGCTGAAGACCAGTTGCCGCACGAAGCCATCGTGCAGGCAGCGGTTAAAAACGGCTGGGGCTTGTACCAGATTGCGCCAGACCAGACCAGTTTAGAAGATGTGTTTGTGCAACTAACCTATCAAGACGCCGCAGTAGCCGAAGCGTCAGCTGCTTAAAGGAATAAAACATGATTTTAAACGTAGCAAGAAAAGAACTCAAAAGCGTATTTGCTTCCCCAATGGGCTGGATTATTCTGGCCTTATTGATGTTTGCATTTGGCACCTACTACCTGAATGGCGTAAACGACTATTTTGAAGTGATGTCCGGCGCGATCCGCCCGGCAGAACGCTATGGCGTCACCCAGTTTGTGGGTCAAACCGTGTATGGCCTGGCTTCCTTTATTATGCTGTTTGCCGTGCCGCTATTGTCAATGCGCTTGATCAGTGAAGAACGCCGCAGCCAGACTTTACCGTTTTTATTTAGCGCGCCTTTATCGCTCACTGAAATCGTTTTGGGCAAATTTGTCGGCCTGGTGGCATTTTTAAGTATCCTGATCGTGTATATCGCACTGATGTTATTTACGCTCAATATCTGGTCAGACATCGATTTTGGCTATATTTTGGCGAATTCTTTAGGCTTGTTCTTATTGGTGGCCAGCTTCTCTGCGTTGGGATTGTATTTTTCCAGCCTGACTTCGCAGCCTGTTGTGGCGGCGATCCTAAGCTTTATCGCACTATTCGCGCTGATGATACTGGACCGTTTTTTTGCAGGCGACCCCAGTAACACCATGGCGCAATTATCCTTGATGAAACATTTCCAATCGTTTGCAGGCGGCCTGATTGATACGGCCGATATTGCCTACTTTGTTTTATTTATTACTACTTTTTTAATATTAACGATTCGCCGTTTAGATGCGGACCGTTTAAGAGGCTAATTGGAACCATTGGGTATGAAAATTAATCGCAATTTACGTTTTCAAATGCTGGCGCAAAGCTGGTTGTTTGTCGTTTTATTTATTCTGTTAGTGATATTAGTTGGCTATTTAACCAGCCAATACCGTGTCGCCAAAGATGTTACCCAGGCTAATCGCAATATCCTGACCCAAGGCAGCGTCAACATATTAAAGCAGATGAAAGACCCTGTGAATATGACGGTTTACGCCACCCAGGATGATGCCAACCGTGGTGATACATTCAGAAAAGGCATGATTGATTTTGTAGCGCGCTACCAGCGTGAGAAAAAGAATATCACCCTGACTTTTATCAACCCTTCCGAAGAGCCAAAGCTGGCGCAGGAAGCGGGCGTAAAAGAAGATGGCGAAATGGTGGTGGAATATAACAAGCGTTCCGAGCATATCAGCCCACCGTTTGCCGAGCAGGAAATGACCAATTTGTTAGTACGCTTATCGCGCACCAACACACAAGCGGTGATGTTTTTAGACGGCCATGGCGAGCGTCATTTGCAGGGAATTAAAAACCACGATATCGGTGAATTTGGCAAGCAATTGGAAGCCAAAGGCTTCAAGTTTGCCAACCCGGACCTGACCATTGCACAAGCCGTGCCCGCCAATGGCGCCATGCTGGTGATTGCCAGCCCGCAAGTGGACGTGAGTGAGATTGAAGCGAAAAAAATCAAGGCCTACCTGGAATCGGGCGGCAATGTACTGTGGTTGTTGGATGACAATAACCTGCGCGGCATGAAAGAAGTGGCTGATTACCTGGGCATTAAAGTATCGCCCGGTATTGCGGTGGATATGACGGCTGCACAGTATGGCGCCGATGCCAAAGTGGCGTTTGCTTCCTTATATGGCGATCACCCCATCACGCGTAATTTCCAGCTGCGTACGCTTTTCCCTGAAGCGCATGAAGT
>JAZKEN010000059.1:0-12123 GCA_040387035.1 Pseudomonadota bacterium
GAGCACAGGATTCATAATCCTGGGGTCGAGGGTTCAAGTCCCTCTTTCACCACCATTCTACGGGGCTTACAGCGATGTAAGCCCCTTTTTTTATCTCTGCATTAATTTTTTGTCAACATTTTGGCAACAATCTAATACTGTTGCCAAAAGCAAGATTAAAGTGTCATTAAATCCTTTGGCAACACACAGGATAGATTAATGAAAAAATCCACCAGCGAAAGCTAGGTGGATTTTGTGTTTTTATGTGGCTTAGGTATGGGTTTAAAGCTTTAGTTTTCTGATGGGTCTTGTAGCTGCATTAGTAAGCTGTGTTTCACTCGTCATATCGTTTTTAACTTCAGCTATTGAAACAACATTGCTTTTAAGCTCTGGTTCTTTTAACAAGTTTTTACTCTCAGTAATATAAGTATCTGGAATAACTACAGTTTTCTTCATTTCTGTTATTTGAGCATGTAATTCTTCAAGTTGTTTTCTATCTACTTGAGCTCTGAAGTCATCTTGCTTAGGTAATTCACTATCTAATTTCTTATACAAATCTTCACTTTGCTCATGTTTGATTAAATTATCAAAAGTAGTCTCAAAGTCATCTAATTTTTGGACCATAGAGAACAACTCGTCAAATCTTTGTGCTTGATCATGACTTTCAAGCTCAATTGGTTTGCCATCAATTCTTAAATGTGGGCAGTTCATATTTTCAAAGATTATTTTTCCATCAATAATATTGTCTAAATATTCACCAATGTATTCACTAAAATTATCTTTTAGATAATCCTTGTTATCAAAATACTGTTTGATCCCATCATTATCTATCTTTACCCCATTACGATGGATGTTACATTCATCCGTACCTTCATTAAAATTTTCAAAAATATTTTCAATACTATCTACATTGTGTTTCTTAAGTAAATCTATTTCATCTTTGTAGTCAGTAAATTTTGCCTTTTTCGTATTATTATCAAATGTCATATTAAATCTCCTGTGTATAGATTTAATATATGAAATTAAAAGCAAATAGCAAGGCCACAAGAAAACTTAACTAATCACTTCACTTTGCATTTAACCGAATAACATATCTCATAAAAGAAGATGTAAGTTCAAACACGAATTCTGTTTCATCTTCATTAACTGCATCATCATGCTTGATATATGTATTTTGATATTTGGTGTAATAATCAATCAGTTTTATAAACATATTTGAGAACTGGATAGAACCACCTGCTGCTTCTACAAATACCCCTAATGATGACAATTGATTTTCTAAAGACTTATCATTTTTAAAAATTGATTTAAGTAATAGCTCTAAACTTAATCTCAAATCATCTAATAAATTGCGACTAAATATTCTATGTTTATATTTATGGATTGCTGTGCTGTAAAGCTCTAAGGCTTTTGGGTATTCATTTAACCAATGCCTAGTTTCTTCTATTAATGTTTCATTTAGCTTTGAGAATTCATCCTTAGGTGCAAGGTGTGAGAATTGAGATACAAGCTTTACTTTAAGTGCTTTAACTTCTTGATTATCACCGTTTGCAAATTTCCTATGCTCACATAACTCTCTAATGATTTTGAATTGGATGGGTGGTGTGAATGCTTTTATGTTTTCAAATAAAGCAGTTCGTTTATTTGAAGCTTCAAATGGCAATTGTGCATGTGGAATATTTACCTGATATTCAACAGCATAAGCACTTAAAGATTTGACTATTTCAGTTCCACTTAACCCTTTTTCGGTATCTGCAAGAATTTCAGACGAGTAGTTAAGAAATGGAATTGGAATATGATTTTGATTGATAGTCATCACGATAGTTTAAGCCTATGTATTAGCATTTATATATGCCGATACTCAATCATACCTTAACTACATCTAAATTTTTTTAAGATGAATGTGTGTAAAAATTGCATAAAATAAAGGATTTTTAGTCCTGTGTTTTAGCCTAAGAAACCCTAAAATTACCCTAAAAATATGGCTTAAAATAGAATTTAAGAATCAATTTTAGGTAAAAAATCTCGATTTTCAAGTGATTGATTTATATACTTTTTTAGGAAATTTTTCGACGCGGTTTCATAATCCTGGGGTCGAGGGTTCAAGTCCCTCTTTCCCACCACTATAGACGCCCCTTTCGAGAGATTGGGGCGTTTTTCTTTTGGTTAGTAATTTGGGTCAAGCTAATAATAAACTTATTACAGTAATTTTTACTAAATATCAGCTTTCGTTATCTATCAACTGCCATACCATTTTGATACAACAATTCCGACTTCAGCGTTCCATCTTTATGCCACACATACTCCGCACCCTCTTTTTTGCCATCTACAAAATTTGACTCTGCGCGCTGCTGGCCATTTTCATACCACTGTTTGAAGCTGCCATGCTCACGGCCCTCTTTATAGTGCGCCTCTAGCTTCATTTGGCCGTTTTCGTACCATTGGTTCCAAACGCCATCCTCTTTGTCATCTACGTAATTGGTCTGGATTTTAATGCTGCCGCTTTCGTACCAGAAAATCTCCAGGCCTTGTTTTTTGCCATTTCGAATATTCACTTCGTACTTGGGGCCACCGTTAATAAATTGCTCGGTGTATTTGCCGGTGAAGGTTTTATCGAAAAAAGTTTGGGCGTGGGTAGTAAAATTTGCGCCAAGTAAGCAAAAAGCCAGTAATGTGATTATTAATTTTTTCATAAATGGTTAGATGAATGCCTGATAGAGGCTTAAATAGGCACAGCGTTCAATTCTAGCCCCAATAAAAAAGCCCAGTGATTGCTCACTGGGCTTTAAATTAGTGTTAACTAATTACTTGTTCATTACGTACATTGTTACTTCAAAGCCAAAACGCATTTCAGTAGCTGCTGGTGTTGTCCACATGATAAATTCCTTTTTTATGTACTCACATCAACATTGACGTGTCTGTATGTTTCACAGTTTACAGATTGCACCATTTTTAGCCCTATGCGCTTGGCGTAATTTTGCCTAATGATTTTACGTAAAGCTAAATTAATGCAGATGATGTGCCTAACATATAGGCCACTAACTATTGATGACTTTATGCCTTAAAGATAGGTAATATTGTGATAATTGAATAAGGATAAAAATAATGACGGCTTATCAGGTGTTGATCACTGGTGCAAACCGCGGCCTAGGATTGGAGTTTGCTAAACAATATGCGGCTGATGGCTGGAGTGTGTTGGCGTGTTGTCGTCACCCCGAGAATGCGCCTGAGCTGCAATCGCTCGCTAAAAAACATGATCTAGTGCAAATCTTCGCTTTGGATGTCGGTGATTTTAAGCAGATTGATGCACTGGCTTTGCAGTTAAAAAACCAGCCGATTGATATATTGATCAACAACGCGGGCATTTACCCGAATAGCGTTTTTGGTGACACTAATTATGACCAGTGGGCAGAGGCGTTTAAGGTTAATGCCATGGCTTCACTCAAAATGTCAGAAGCGTTTGTGCAGCATGTTGCTAAAAGCCAGCTTAAAAAGATCGCCACCCTTTCCAGCAAGATGGGCAGTATTGACGACAATGGCAGCGGCGAGGGCTATATTTACCGCAGCAGTAAAACCGCTGTCAATATGGTGATGAAAAGTTTATCGATTGATTTAAAGCCTTATGGCATCAGCTTTGTAACCTTGCACCCTGGCTGGGTGCAAACCGATATGGGCGGGCCTAACGGCTTAATTAATGCACAAACTAGCGTAGCCGGTTTGCGCCAGGTGATTGAACATTTAAACTTGGGGAATACCGGGCAATTTATCGCCTACGATGGTAAACATATACCCTGGTAAGCGTTGAATCACTTTAAGCTAAACCGCTTTAAACGGTGCGCGCTCTTCTAGCTCGCTGGTGTAGGCGGCAATGCCCTCACCTTCCCTGTTTAAAAACTGTTTAATAGCCGCCTCAAAATCCGGATGGGCGATTTTATGATATGAGCAGGTTGGCCGCGGCTCAAAGCCGCGTGCCAGTTTATGCTCACCCTGCGCACCGCCTTCAAAATAGCTGATATTCTCTGCAATGCAAAATTGCTGCGCCTGGTAATAACACAGCTCAAAATGCAGGCCGGATACAAACTGCACGGCCCCCCAATAACGGCCATAAAGCGTATGCTGATTGTAAATATTCAGCGTACTGGCAACTGGCTTGCCATCTACTTCGGCCACAATCAGTAAAATATTTTGCGGCATAGTTTTGCCGATTTCGTAAAAAAACGGCTTTGTTAAATACGGTGTAGAGTGATGTTCACGGTAGGTATTGCTATAACACTGGTAGAAAAAGTCCCAATCATCTGCTGTTGCTTGTGTGCCTTTTATTTGCCTGCACACCACGCCCGCCTGCGCTATTTTCTTACGCTCTTGGTGAATTTTTTTGCGCTTGTCGTGGCTTAAGGTGGTTAAAAAATCTTCAAAATCCTGATAGTTTTTATTTTGCCACCGAAACTGCACACCTGAGCGTTTAAGCCAGCCAACGGAGGCTAGTTGTGACGCACTTAAATCATCAGGGAAAAGAATATGCGCGCTGGATAGTTGATGCTGCTGCAACATATTTTCCAACGCTTCAATCATCAACAACTGCACCTGCGGCTGATGACTCAATAAACGGCTGCTGGTAATGGGCGAAAATGGAATGGCAGATAGGAGCTTGGGGTAATAATCAAGACCGCTACGCTTGTAAGCGTCCGCCCATGCCCAGTCAAATACGTATTCGCCATAGGAATGATTTTTTAAATACAAAGGCATTGCGCCCACCAGGCGATTGTGTTGCTTAACGATAAGAGGATGCGGCATCCAGCCTGTTCCCTGCCCTACCGAAGCCGAATTTTCCAATGCGCTTAAAAATGCATGGCTGATCAAGGGCGTGCCATCGGTCAGTGCATCCCAATCGCTAGCGGCAATATCGTTGATACTGGTGATGATTTCCACAGAAAATGCGGATAAGTTGTTGCTTGTATGCTGCGGCAATGTCATACCAATACTTTTAACCTATTCAAAAAGGTTTATCAAGATATTTGGTAGGAGCAGTATTGCGAGAATTGGTTTAGATGGATGGTATTAAGCAGTCGAATAGCTTAACTTTAACGGCGATCAGATAGGGCGTTTACGCATATTCGAAGCTTCTTTGTTGGCTCTTGATTTGCCTTTACTTTTAATTTCAGCTTCTGCGTCTAAAATTTTCTGGGCTTCCATTTTGGCTTCAGCGGCCTTTTGGCGCTCAATGGATTTTGCCTGGGCTAGTTCTAGTTCTTCCAGCGTGATCACATTGTTTTCGTCTACATCGACAAAGTTAAAATGGCGTGCGATTTGTGGCAAGCATAGCGTTGCTTCCTCACGGTCAATCGAATCGTCATTATCTTTATTACAGTCGTTAAACCTGATTTGAACGCTTTCTTTCATGGCTTTGCGCTTCTGCTCAATTTGCGCATGTTCCGGGTCAGTCGATTTCGCATAGTCGGCCAATGCTTTACGTAGCCGCGCCCTGTCATCCGGGCTAAAATTATGTTCAAGGGTTTTTTCTAGACCGCTTTCATCAATTTGCTCTAATAGCGTTTTATCATCAGCCGCCAAGCCATTCTTAGCATCGGCAAAAACGGGGGTAGCGACCAAATTACTGAACAGCGCCAGCAAGGATAAAGTGGGGGTCAAATAATGTACGTTCAGAACCATTGTTTTGGAATACTCGTTCTTTCTAAATGTTCTTATTTTGCTTAGAAAATCTAACTTGCTCACGAAGTTTTGCAATCATGAATCAGCATTGTTAATGCAATGTTTCATAAAACTGAATAATTGTAACTATTTGTAACGCAACTATTTTGTCACTGTAAGACGTGTTTAATCGCTGAAAAGTTTTCACAATTCTAGATTTATTCATCCTTAAAACATATACTACAGAGTGTAGTGACCTTGGGTTGCTCATTCAATCATACTGAAAGTGTAGATAATGGCTGAAAACAACAAAAAAGTATTAATGGTGGACGACGATATGCGCATGCGTGAACTGCTGCAACGTTATCTGACCGAGCAAGGCTTTAACATTAAAACAGTATCTGATTCAAAAGAAATGGATGCCATATTAGCCAATGAGCCGTTTGATTTACTGGTGCTGGATTTGATGTTGCCAGGTGAAGATGGCCTGGCCATTTGCAGACGCCTGCGCGCCAATAAATTCACTACGCCAATTATTATGTTAACAGCGCGGGGCGATGAGGTGGATAGGATTATTGGGCTGGAAATGGGTGCCGATGATTACCTACCGAAACCATTTAACCCGCGCGAACTGCTTGCGCGCATCAACGCAGTATTGCGCCGCCATGAGCACAATCCGGAAGCTGAAAACTCTGGTAAATTGGAAGCGTTTACTTTCGGCGAATTTGTATTTGACCCGTCCAGCCGCAGCTTAAGCCGTAATGGCATGCCAATTACCATTACCAGCGGTGAATTTGCCTTGCTGAAAGTATTTACTGAACACCCGCGCCAACCGCTTTCACGCGACAGGTTGATGCAACTAGCACGCGGCCGCGAGCTGGATGTGTTTGACCGCAGCATTGACGTGCAGGTATCGCGCTTACGCCGTATTGTTGAACCCGACCCTGCACACCCACGCTACCTGCAAACCATGTGGGGCTTTGGCTATGTGTTTATTCCTGATGGTGAGGCGTCGCACTAAATCGTGCCACTCCAGTCATATTGATTCAATTATCAGCTAAATCACTGCATTGAGATTTTTACCACGCCGACTGCTTTCGCGCTTGATGTTGCTTATCGCCATTTTACTGGCGGTAAGTATTTATGCATCGCTGAAGATTTTCGATTACTTTGATCGCGAACCGCGTGCCACTACTGCGGCTTTGCAAGCCGTCACCATCGTTAACTATACCCGTGCCTCACTCATCGCCTCACATGAAAATCGCCGCCTTGCGCTGTTGTCAGAGCTTTCCGGCCGTGAAGGTGTGCGCGTATACGCGGCCGACTTCCTGGAAGATATCGAACCACTGCCCAATGACCCGTTTATTAACTTGATTGCCGAAAAAATCCGTGAACGCCTGGGCGTTGAGACCATCATCACGGTCAATCATTACGGCATACCGGGTTTATGGATTAGCTTTAACGTAGAGCTGGACGATTTTTGGGTGGTGATCCCAAAAATCCAGGTAGACAGGCCTTTTCCCTGGCACTGGCTTGGTTGGGGCGCGGTGGTTGGTTTACTGTCATTATTCGGTGCTTATATCATTGCTGCGCGTATCAATCGCCCCCTCAATTTACTGGTGCATGCGGCTGATCGCCTGCGTAACGGCGAGCCAGCGCCGCGTTTGCCAGAAGACAGCGTGGATGAGCTGCGCGAAGTTAGCCGCACCTTTAACGAAATGGCGGAATCCTTGGTGCGGCTGGATAACGAGCGTACTTTGCTATTGGCAGGCGTTTCGCACGATATTCGCACACCGCTTGCACGATTAAGGTTAGCCGTTGAAATGCTGCCCGAGGATGGCTGTAATAGCATGAAAAACGGCATGATCGAAGACATTGCGGATATGGATAATATCATCCATCAATTTTTGGATTTCGTGCGTGGTGTAGAAGGCGAACCCACCAAAATGATGGACATCAATGCCCTGTTGCAAGCCCTTTCAGAGCGTCAAGCGCGCGCGGGCCGCAACCTTAAACTGCATTTAACCTCTACTTATTTTATCCCGCTACGCCCCCTGGCCATGCAGCGATTATTGGATAACCTGGTTGGAAACGCGTACGCGTATTCAAAGGGTGAGGTAGAAGTCACCAGCAAAATCACTGCTGACAAAATCGTGATCAGCGTATTGGATAATGGCCCGGGCATTCCGCCAGAACATGCTGAGCGCTTATTGCGCCCATTTGAACGTATGGACAGTGCACGCACCAAAAACGAAGGTGGCAGCGGCTTGGGCCTGGCGATTTGCAACCGCATCGCTAAATTGCACCGCGGTAGTTTGGAACTGGTGAATCGCCCGCAGGGTGGCTTGGAAGCCAGATTGACCCTGCCCATCCAAAACTAAACTTAAGCTAGCCTATCACGCCCGATACCTGGTTACGCCCGCTTTGCTTGGCCTTGTACAAATGTTTATCCGCACTGACCACCATCTCATCTAAATTTACCCCGATAGTGTTTGTTACACCAATGCTGCAGGTATAACGCAATAGATGTTCTTTAATCTGGATGGTTTGATTAGCAACCGCCAACCTGAACGCATTGATATTATCAAAGCTACTACCATGATTCGCTGACTGGCTAACTACCGCAAACTCTTCCCCGCCAATCCTGGCAATCAAATCATTGGCAAAGTGCTCTTTTAACAGGCTGGAAAAGTTCTTGATGACTTCGTCACCCACATCATGGCCGTACCTGTCATTGATTTTCTTAAAGAAATCAATATCCATCATCATCACCGTTAATGGGGTTTTATGGTTGTTATGCTTGTCTTCGCTTAATAATTGCAGGTATGCATTAAACAGCTTATTGCCATGCTCGAAAAAATAACGCCTGTTGTGCAAGCCGCTCAAAAAGTCTGTATTGGATAATTCTTTAGCCAGATTGACCGCATCTAACATATCCAAATTTTGCGTGATGCGGCATAGCAGCATTTCGTAATTAAAAGGCTTGGCGATAAAGTCGTTGGCGCCGGCCTTTAAAAACTTCACCGCCATACGTGTATCGGCAGAGCCGGAAATACCGATGATAATCAGCTCATCCTTGCTATAAAGCTCGCGCACTTTGGCGGTAAGGGTATAGCCATCCATAATAGGCATTTGGTTGTCGACCAAAACCAGCTTGATATCGGTGTGTTCTTGCAGCTGAGCCAAAGCCTCTGTGCCGCTACTTGCATGCTGGACTACAAATTTTTGCAAGGCCAGTTCGCGTGCGATGATAAAACGCGAAACTTTTGAGTCATCGACTATCAAAACCTTGATATCCATGTTTTTATAAACACGGGCAATCAAGTCGCAAATATAACTGCGATCGAATGTATTATCCTTCACCACATAATCAATAACGTGACGCTTGATCAGCTGATCGCGCATTTCGTCTTCATAATTTTTTACAATTGCGATGACCGGTAAATTGAATTCGCCGAGAAAATCCACCTTTTCAAAGGCAGAAGAATCCAAATTCAGCACGCTGGTAATGCTGATAAAAAACTGGTTCGGCTTTTTTTTAAGCAGTGTTTTTGCGATTTCTATGGTGCGTACGATGGTGACATCTACAGGCAGATTGTCTTCGATGATTCGCCTTAGAGACAAGGCGTAGCCTGCATCTGACTCTAATAGGAGTACGTTAAACTTCGAGTGGCGGCCTCGAGACCTTGCTATTATTTTTCGCTGTCCCTGGTTCATTTATAAAGATGTTTAGCTTAGTTAACATATACTGGTGTACATAATCTATATGACACTAAACCAATTTAATTTTTCACGCAACTGCACAACTTCGCCAATAATCGTCAAACATGGCGGCTTCATGTCAGCTAAGGCTACTTTTTCGGCTAAGTCGGCCAACGTGGCAGTGACTACTTTTTGACGTTGGGTAGTACCCTGTTGCACAACGGCAACCGGCATTGTTGCAGGCACGCCATGTTCAATCAACTTCTCGCAAATCTCTTTTAAGCCTACCAAGCCCATATAAATCACAACGGTCTGGCGCGGTCGGCTCATGGCTACCCAATCCAGGTCCAAAGTGCCGTCTTTAAGATGTCCGGTAATAAACAGGCAGGCTTGCGCGTAATCCCTGTGCGTCAAGGGAATACCGGCATAGCTGGAAACGCCATTGGCAGCGGTAATACCCGGCACCACCTGAAACGGCACGCCATGCTCCATCAGCGTTTCGATCTCTTCACCACCGCGGCCGAAAATAAACGGGTCGCCGCCTTTCAAGCGCAGCACACGTTTACCTTGCAGGGCTAATTTGGCCAAAAGCTCGTTGATCTCTTCTTGCGGCATGGTGTGCTGATCGCGCGATTTACCCACATAGATCAATTCGGCATCGCGGCGCACTAGCTCCATCACTTCCGGGCTCACCAATTTATCGTAGACGCAGACATCGCATTGCTGCATTAGGCGCAATGCGCGGAATGTCAGCAAATCAGGGTCGCCAGGTCCACCGCCCACCAGGAACACTTCACCTTTATTGGCTGTTACATCGGTGCCATCTAAAGTATTTTGCAGTAGCTCACGTGCAGCTTGCTCCTGACCAGACAGCACACGCTCTACCATTGGCCCTTGCAGCACACCCTCCCAAAAAATGCGTCTGGCCTGTGTGGTGGCAAACTTGGCTTTTACCTGGTCACGGAACTCTCCTGCGATATCGGCAATACGGCCATAGGTGGCAGGCAGCATAGTCTCTATCTTGGCGCGTATATAGCGCGCCAGTACGGGCGCATTGCCTTCAGACGAAATCGCGATTACCACCGGGCTGCGGTCAATAATAGAGCCCATGGTAAAGGTGCATAAATCGGGCGCATCCACCACATTGACGGGGATATTCTGCGTTTTAGCCGCGACTGAAACCGCGATATTTACCGCCTCATCGTCGGTGGCGGCAATCACCAGGCAGGCACCAGCTAACTGCGCAGGCTCAAAACTGGCATTGATATGCTTGATTTTATGCGCATCGGCTAAAGCTTGCAGCTCATGGCAAATTTGTGGCGAATACAAAGTGATGGCAGCATTGGCTTTAAGCAACATGCTGACTTTGCGCATGGCAACGTCGCCACCGCCAATCACTACGCAATGGCGCTGGTTAATATTAAAAAAGATGGGAAGTGCTTGCATAAACGCTACTTTGGAAGGATTGCGCCTATTTTACATCGCGCTACTCAAATACGCTAAAATTATGCTTTATTGTTTTAATCGTTTCGCTTTGAAAACACCTGAAAATAGCGTTAAAAAAGTCTTTATCAAAACCTTCGGCTGCCAGATGAACGAATACGATTCGTCACGCATGGCGGATATGCTGCATGCCGATAATGGCATGACACAAACGGATAATGTGGATGAAGCCGATGTGATTTTGCTTAACACCTGCTCGGTACGCGAAAAAGCCGAAGACAAAGTATTCAGCCATCTTGGCCGGTTTATTCCGCTCAAGGCAAAGAATCCTAACTTGGTGATTGGCGTAGGCGGCTGTGTGGCTTCGCAAGAAGGCGATAACATCATCAAGCGCGCGCCCTATGTGGACGTGGTTTTTGGCCCGCAAACCTTGCATCGCCTGCCTGAGATGATCAAAAATTCGCAATCATCCGGCATCTCTCAAGTGGATATTTCATTCCCGGAGATTGAAAAATTCGACCATTTGCCGCCACCGCGTGTGGAAGGCGTAACGGCATTTTTAAGCATTATGGAAGGCTGCAGCAAGTATTGCAGTTTTTGCGTGGTGCCTTACACCCGCGGCGAAGAAGTATCACGCCCGTTTGATGCGATATTGCTGGAAGCAGTGCAACTCGCCGAGCTAGGCGTTAAAGAAATCACCCTGCTTGGCCAAAACGTGAATGCCTACCGCGCCGAATATGAAGGTGTGGAAGCCGATCTGGCGATGTTGATTGAAACCATTGCCGAGATTGCGCAAATCGAGCGCATCCGGTTTACCACTAGCCACCCGAATGAAATGAATCAGCGCCTGATTGATTGCTTTGCCAATGTGCCGAAACTGGCGATTCAGCTGCACCTGCCTGTGCAAGCGGGTTCTGACCGTATCCTGATGGCGATGAAGCGCAACTACACGGCACTGCAATATAAATCAATTATCCGCAAATTAAAAACGGCTAGCCCTAACCTGACCTTTACCTCTGATTTTATTGTGGGTTTCCCCGGCGAAACGGAAGCGGATTTTGAAGCGACGGCAAAATTGATGCAAGACGTTGGCTTTGATTATAGTTTTAGTTTTTTATACAGCCCGCGCCCGGGCACACCTGCCGCATTTATCAAAGACGACACCCCGCATGATGTTAAATTGGCGCGTTTAAGCAGGTTGCAGGCGATCAACGAAGCACAAGGCGATGCCATCAGCCGCGGCATGCTGGGCAGCATTCAACGTGTATTGATCGATGGCGCTTCGCGCAAGCACGCCGATTTACTGGCGGGCAAAACCGACAATAACCGTGTCGTGGATATTGCCGGCAG
>JAZKEN010000059.1:12223-14868 GCA_040387035.1 Pseudomonadota bacterium
CTCTGTGGCGCGCTGGATGAAAACATCAAGCAGATTGAAACCGCGCTTGAGGTGAATATCAATCGCCGTGGCGGTACGTTTAATATCAGCGGCAAACTGGACAACACCAGGATGGCTGCACAGATGATAGAGAATTTCTACCTACGCGCTACAAAACCACTTGAGCTGGAAGATGTGCAATTAGGCCTGGTTGAAATTGATAAATTAAAGCCGGAAGACGTTGCCACCAGCAATATGCCAGTGTTGATGACGCGCCGTGGTGATTTGCATGGCCGTACCCCGCGCCAAGTCTCTTATTTACAGCAAATCCAAGATCACGATATCACTTTTGGTATCGGCCCGGCAGGTACCGGCAAAACCTATTTAGCTGTTGCCAGCGCGGTGGATGCAATGACGCGCGACCGTGTTAAAAGAATCGTGCTGGTTCGCCCGGCGGTGGAAGCCGGTGAAAAACTGGGCTTTTTGCCGGGTGACTTAAACCAGAAAGTAGATCCTTATTTGCGGCCTTTATATGACGCACTGTACGATTTAGCGGGCTACGATACAGTCAATAAAATGTTTGAACGCGGCGCGATTGAAGTGGCTCCGCTGGCTTATATGCGTGGCAGAACCTTGAACCAGAGCTTTATTATCCTGGATGAAGCGCAAAATACCACGCCTGAACAGATGAAGATGTTCTTAACCCGTATCGGTTTTGGTACCAAGGCAGTGATTACTGGCGATGTGACGCAGATCGATTTGCAGCGCCACCAGAAAAGTGGCCTGGTTGAAGCGCAGAAAATCCTGAAAGACGTCAAGGGTATTGCCATGACGCACTTCCTTTCAGCTGACGTGGTGCGCCATCCGCTTGTGCAAAAAATCATCAACGCCTATGAAGAGTATGAGCTTAAAAATACTTAAGTCTTTAATTTTCATTTCGTCTTCCCCCCGCTATTTGCAGCAATTTTTAGCTGCCGTGCCGTCATATCTAAGTAATATAGGCCAGTAGCGACTGATTTTTATCTCCTAATCTGTATCTTTGCTATGTCTTATATAAGATATAAGTGTTATATTATCGTTTAAGCGCAGGAACAAAATGAATGTGCTTAAAGCAGCCCGAAACAGTATTGCGCACAAAATGCATACAATCACTTAACCTTTAAAACCGATAGAGGACAACATGGCACTGGTTTCACTACGTCAATTATTAGATCACGCAGCAGAACACGATTACGGCATTGCCGCTTTTAACGTCAACAATATGGAGCAGGTGCATGCCATTATGCAGGCAGCCGACGCGACCAATAGCCCAGTTATCTTGCAAGGTTCTGCTGGGGCGCGCCAATATGCAGGTGAGGCTTTTTTAAGGCATCTGGTACTAGCCGCGATTGAGTCTTACCCACATATCCCCGTTGTGATGCACCAGGACCACGGCCATACGCCCGCGGTGTGTATTCAAGCCATGCGTTCAGGCTTTTCCAGCGTGATGATGGATGGCTCATTAATGGAAGACGCGAAAACGCCGTCCAGCTACCAATACAATGTGGATGTCACCAAAAAAATCGTTGAGTTCGCCCATGCCATCGGCGTATCAGTCGAAGGCGAATTAGGTGTACTGGGTTCATTGGAAACTGGGTTGGCTGGTGAGGAAGACGGTTCTGGCGCTGAAGGTGTACTTGATCAATCCCAATTGTTGACAGATCCGGAAGAAGCGGCCGATTTTGTGAATAAAACAGGCGTGGATGCACTGGCAATCGCCATTGGCACATCGCATGGTGCCTATAAATTCACCAAGCCGCCTACTGGAAAAACATTAGCCATTCACCGCATTAAAGAGATTCACGCGCGCATCCCCAATACACACCTGGTCATGCATGGCTCATCATCGGTGCCACAGGAATGGCTGAAGATCATCAACGCCTACGGTGGCGATATGGGCGAGACTTATGGCGTACCCGTAGAAGAGATTGTTGAAGGTATTAAATATGGTGTGCGCAAGGTGAATATCGATACCGATTTGCGCATGGCATCCAGCGGTGCGATCCGGCAGTTTTTTGAGCAGCACAAAAAAGAATTCGACCCCAGGAAGTTTTTAACCGCGGCAACGGTTGCCATGAAAGATATTTGTATTGCGCGTTATGAGGCGTTTGGTTCAGCGGGGCACGCTGGGCACATTAAACCCATCTCTTGTGAAAAAATGGCTGAGCGTTATAAAAGAGGGGAATTGAATCCTATTATAAAAGCGGATGCAATGCTCAGAAGCGGGAATGCCAAATGAGCGCGCAACCAATCAACCGCCGCAAACTGGTGATCGCCAATTGGAAAATGCATGGCGATATTTCCAGCAATCAACATTTACTTGAAACCGTTATTGATGGCTTAAGCAATTACCAGCAGGCTGATTACGTCATATGCCCGCCCAACCCCTATCTTTTCCAGGCGCGTGAGTTATTAAGCAATACGCATATCGCCTGGGGTGGGCAAAACGTGAACCAGCATGACAAAGGCGCGTTCACAGGCGCTGTGGCAGCGCATATGCTGACCGACCTGGGTTGCACTTATGTGCTACTTGGACACTCTGAACGGCGTGTGCTATTTAACGAAACCAACTTAACGGCGGCAGCCAGGTTCGATGCCTCAGTCAAGGCGGGTTTAACGCCTGTGCT
>JAZKEN010000059.1:14968-19339 GCA_040387035.1 Pseudomonadota bacterium
ATAAAGCTCATCGGGTTTGCTTCATACATCAAGCGCAGTTTACCTGTTTTGGCTTTGGCATCACTGGGGTACATAAATACGCCGCCGCGTACCAAAATGCGGTGCACTTCTGCCACCATGGATGCCACCCAGCGCATATTGAAATCCTTGTCGCGATCACCCTCTGTACCTTGCAGGCATTCATCGATATAGCGTTGCACCGGCTCCTGCCAGAATCGGTAATTGGACATATTGATGGCAAATTCAGTAGTGTCTTGCGGGATTTGCATATTTGGATGCGTTAATACAAATTGGTTTGCGGTTTTACTTAAGGTAAAGCCATTGACGCCATTGCCAGTAGTGAATACCAACATGGTCGATGTGCCATACAAAGCATAGCCGGCACAGATTTGTTCAGTACCCGCCTGCAGAAAATCTTCTAATTCAGGCTGGCTATTACCGGCCTTTAATACCGAAAATATAGTGCCGACTGAAATATTGACGTTGACATTGGATGATCCGTCCAGCGGGTCAAAACATAGCAGGTAATTGCCTTTGTTTGCTTTAGCTTGAATCGGGTCAATCACCTCTTCTGACACCATACCCGCGATATAGCCACTCGCCTGCACCGCTTCTACAAAGATATCATTGGTCATCACATCCAGGGTCTTTTGTACTTCACCCTGCACATTCTCGCTGGCCAGGCTGCCCATATTGCCTGCGATCGCACCTTCGTCAATGGCGATAGCGATTTTTTTAATCGCTTGCTCAATATTGCTGAGTATTGCAGCAAGCCCATCTGTATGTTCGCCCTGCAAATGTTGGGCTAAAAATTCTGTTATCGTCATATTTTGCGTCATGGTTTAATTATATAATCTAAATAGTTAATCCACATTACAAATCATGCCAAACCTCAATATATCCACTCAATACGCATCGGAACGTGCAGATTTACCCAGTAAAAAACAATTCGCCAAGTGGGCAAAAGCCGCGCTCAATGTCGATACCGAAGTCACGATTCGAGTGGTGGATGAGCAAGAGGGCCGCGAGCTAAACAGCATGTACCGCGGCAAGGATTATGCGACCAATGTGCTGACTTTTCCGCTGACTGAAACGCCGCACTTGATGGGCGACATTATTATCTGCGCACCTGTGGTGGAATCGGAAGCGCAATTCCAGCAAAAATCGTTAGAAGCGCATTATGCCCACCTCACCGTACATGGCATGCTGCATTTGCATGGCTATGACCATGAAATTGATGCGCAAGCCGAGTTAATGGAGAGCTTAGAAATTTCTATTTTGGCTAAATTAGGTTATGCTAACCCCTATCTCGTTACGTAGGACGCCTTAATGGCTAGTGAGTCGGAAAAGTTAAGTACTAAATCAAACAACAGCGCTAATAACAAACCCAGTTTATTGGAGCGTCTCAGCAACTTTTTGTTGCGTGAACCTGAAGACCGTGAACAGCTGGTAGAGCTTTTACACGGCGCCTACGAAAATCATTTAATGGATGCCGATTCGCTCGCCATGATAGAAGGCGTGCTGCAAGTATCGGAAATGCAAGTGCGCGACATCATGATCCCGCGTTCGCAGATGGATGTTATCGACATTACCGACCCGCCTGAAACCTTTATCCCGCATGTGATTGAAACCGCACACTCGCGCTTTCCTGTGATTGAAGATGACAAGAACGATGTGATTGGTATCCTGCTGGCCAAAGATCTGCTGCGCTATTACGCGGGCGAAGATTTTGAAGTGCGCGATATGTTGCGCCCTGCAGTGTTTATCCCGGAATCTAAACGCTTGAATATCTTGCTCAAGGAATTTCGCAGCAACCGCAACCATATTGCAATTGTGGTGGATGAGTATGGCGGCGTAGCGGGCATGGTCACCATTGAAGACGTGCTGGAGCAAATCGTCGGCGATATCGAAGATGAATACGATTACGATGAAGACGAAGACAATATCATCCAGGATGCGCTTGGGCATTACCGCGTCAAAGCCTTAACGGAGATTGCAGACTTTAATGAAGTGGTCGGCACGCAATTTAGCGATGAAGAGTATTCCACCATTGGTGGCTTGGTGGTCAACAAGTTTGGCCATCTACCCAAACGCGGCGATTCTGTGGTGATTGATAACCTCAGCATATCGGTGCTTAGAGCGGATAGCAGGCGCTTACACTCTATTCTGGTAGAAGTATTGCCTGAAGAGCCTTTCCCTATAGAATCTGTTTGATGCGCTGATGTAAAACCGGCTAGCCAGCATAAGGTATTTATTTGAATCAATGCGTTATGTTGAACTAAACAGCAGCATTTAATCTCTTATTACTTCAATCAACCGGGAGACGTATATGAACAAATTAGTGTTAACTGCTTTCTTGATGGCGTCTACCTTAAGCATGGCAGATGAAGTGCAAACCATGCCTTTGTTGCCTGATGCGCCGTTGACAAAAGAAATTCCCACCACTGAAAAAGAATTTGCCAACGCGATTAATAACTTTACTAAAGAAGAGATTATTGCGCAGCTGGGAGAACCCGCCAGGGCAGAAGACGTAAAACTAAAAGACAGCGGCAAAGTAGTGGCCTCAATCTGGTATTACCACAATCTGAATACCGCGCCGGATGGTAGCTATTATCCCACCACTGAGCTGGATTTTATTGAGGGTAAAGTTGTGCAAGTGGTTTACATGAACAATGATGGCTCGGAAACGCAGCAAACGGATCAAAATTTAGAGCCACCTAGCATTGAGCCTGCCTTGTAATTGAGCATGGCTAAAAACAAAAAGGACGCTAATGCGTCCTTTTTTCAATTGCCCAGCCTACTTTTTCAATGCATCGCGGATTTCACGCAGCAATAAAATATCGTCAGGCGTAGCCACTACCGCTGGCGGCTCTGCTTTTTTCATTCTGTTGACCATCTTAACCATCTGGAAAATCACAAACGCCAGGATAATAAAATTCAATACCACCGAAACAAAATTACCATAAGCCAGTACGCCACCCAGTTTTTTGGCTTCTACCAACGCCAAACCCATGTCTTGGCCATTTAACGGGATATACATATTACTAAAATCCAGGCCACCAAAAACCTTACCGATGATTGGCATAATAATGTCGTTCACCAGCGAATCCACAATCTTGCCAAAAGCCGCACCTATGATGACACCTACCGCCAGGTCCATCACATTGCCTTTACTGATAAAGTCCTTAAATTCCGATGCCATACTCATTGCGATTTCCCCTTAAAGTTAAAATAAAATTAGCAGTGTGCAACAAAAGCCAATATAGGGCGAAGCCAGACTGCTTGTCAACGTTTTGCCATGAATCGCAATAATAATTATAAATTGATTACAATGCGCTATTCACATTTTTAGCCACCTAACATGACGCAGCTATTTAACCGATTTTGTTTTGCCCTGCCCTATTTATTGGGCGCGTTGGCGGTGCTGGCATTTGCACCGTTTTATTTTTTTCCCGCTGCCATACTGTCATTGATTGGCTTATTCTATTTGTGGCTGAAAAGCGATTCTGCCAAAGCGGCTTTTAAGCTGGGCTTTCAGTATGGTTTGGGACTATACGTAATAGGTATTTACTGGATCTATATCAGCCTGCATGATTTCGGCGGTATGCCATGGTGGTTTGCTGGCTTTTCCACTTTTTGCCTGTGTGCATTTATGGCGCTATTTGTGGGCTTGGTCGGTTATTTCAGCAAGCGATTAGGCTTTATCGCCATCAGTGCACCGGTATTATGGGGATTGTCGGATTGGGTACGCAGCTGGATTTTTACGGGTTTCCCGTGGTTGACCCTTGGCTACAGCCAGGTACCGCATAGCCCGCTGGCTGGCTATATGCCGGTTGTAGGCGTGTATGGCGTATCTGTGATCACCGCTTTCGTGGCCGCAATCATTGCCTGCTGGCTGGCAAAGCCTCATCTTTCTGCGATCTGGAAGCGCAACGCCATTGCCGCTTTGGTGGTGTTATTGCTTGCCGGGGGATTACTAAAAGCGGTTGAGTGGTCAACGCCCATCGGCAAACCCGTCAGTGTGGCGTTAATTCAAGGCAATATTGCGCAAAGCACCAAATGGTCACCAGAAACCGCGCAAAACACCATTGATACGTATATCAATATGGCAAAACAAAGCGCAGCACAATTAATCGTGCTGCCAGAAACCGCGCTGCCAGTGATTTCCAGCCAGGTTGATGCCAGCATTACAGAGGCATTAAGCAACCATGCCAAGCAAAATAATGGCAATATCATTGTGGGCATGGTGGAATTGAATCAGCAAACTGACCAATACTTTAACAGTGCTTTCAGCTTTGGCGCTGCACGCACCCAAAGCTATGCCAAAAACCACTTAGTGCCGTTTGGTGAATTTATTCCATTAAAACAAGT
>JAZKEN010000060.1:0-16897 GCA_040387035.1 Pseudomonadota bacterium
GTGATTGCTTACCCGGTTGAGGAAATTACCATCGCCGGCAATATGAAAGACATGCTCAACCAGATTGTGGCTGTTGGTACGGATGTGATCAAGAATAGCTCAAAACTGACCGGCTCTATTTTGATTGAGCAGATGACGGTGGCAACCGGCGACTCAAGTGAGTAGTGCTTGAAGTGAATAATTAACATCTAGCAAATAAAAAAGCCCTTCAATCGAAGGGCTTTTTATTTGGAAGCAGCAATATATTATAGCGGCTTATTTGTCTTCATCAGCTGGCTCAAAGCCATCATCAGAGGCTTTGTTGCTTACAGCACCATCGGCAACCAAGCTTTCGCGACGTTGCAGATAAGCATCACGCATAAATGAATATGGATCTAGCGAAGCATTGTCGACCAAATCACCTGCATCAAGCAGTTCAGTTCTGGTATCAATCAATTGTGCAATACGCAATTGATTGTGCAGACGAATCTCACCAATATTGTGTGTGTAAGTAATCGGGTCTGAGGTCATCCTGTCAATCGCAAATCCACCGGCATCACGCACAGTGCTTGGACCGATTAAAGGCAGTACCAAATAGGCACCGTTACCCACGCCCCAGTAACCCAAAGTCTGGCCAAAGTCTTCTTTACGGTTAGGGATATTGTCCATACCGGCAACATCGATAAAGCCAGCTAAACCAAATGTGGTGTTGATGACAAAGCGGCCAGCATCTGTAAACGCATGTGCAAATTTAAACTGCAACAAATCGTTAAGAACAGTGGTGATCGAACCCAAGTTATTGAAGAAGTTATTAAAACCCTTGCGAATTGGCGTTGGGGTAACTTTTTTATAAACGGTTGCCACTGGTTTGATGATGGCTCTATCCGCTACGTCATTAAACTTGTAAACGCCGCGATTGATACCTTCTAACGGATCTTTATTGGTGGTGGCGCAACCTGTGACTAAAATCGCCAGCAAGCAGCCCAGGAAAAATGTATTTAATTTTGAATGCATTGTTATATTCACTTATTGATATTGGCTTTATTCGTTATTTTTTAAAATATTTTTACCAAATATTACAACCATATTATGGCCGACACCGCTTGCATTGTCCACTGATAATAGTATTGCCCATTTTTGCGACTGTAATAGTGGTGTAAAAACAACGTGGATTTTTTCGCGTTGCTAGTATTGCTCGGTAACTAAAAGCAATAACTATGCCTCATCTTCTAATTCGTCTTTACTGGTCTTGTTAGCCTGGCAAGATTTATACAGATCCAAAGCCAGTGCTCGCTGCGTGGCATGGTTAACAACCGGCGCAGGATAGTCTTTGCCGATCACCACATTGATCAACTGCTGCCTGAGTGGCGGAATCAGCCAGGGCGCATGTATTTCTTTGTCACTACACTGACTCAATTCTGTCACATATTTGCGGATGAATTTGCCGGAGGCGTCAAACTTTTCGCTTTGCGTGATTGGGTTGAAAATCCTGAACCAGGGCTGTGCATCGCAACCCGTGCTGGCGGCCCATTGCCAGCCGCCATTATTGGCAGAAAAGTCAAAATCGATTAAATGCTCTGCAAAATAACGCTCGCCCCAGCGCCAATCGATGAGTAAATCCTTAACCAAAAAGCTGGCTGCTACCATGCGCAAGCGGTTATGCATAAAGCCTGTGCTATTGATTTGGCGCATGGCGGCATCCACCAATGGGTAGCCCGTTTTGCCTTCACACCATGCTTTAAAAAGTTTTTCATCATTTGGAAATGGCAGGTGCTCAAAATCTGGCTTGAATGATTTTCCCGAAGCCACTTGCGGATTGTGGTACAGAATCTGAAAGTAGAAATCGCGCCAGATCAGCTCATTTAACCAGCTATCAGCCCCGGCATTGGCCATGTTTTTAGCGGTGCGCGCCAAATGGCGGATGGATACCGTGCCAAAGCGCAAATGCACAGAAAGATAGGAAACCCCTTTAACGGCCGGAAAATTGCGCGCATCTTTGTATTGGTGCATGCGGCCTTCAAAGTCTTCAAACAGCGCGGCACCGCCACTCATGCCGGTTGGCAAGCGCATCTCGCTTAAATTGGTGCGCTCAAAGCCCATGGCTTCCAAGCTGATCAACTCAGTGGCTGGTAGCTTGGCTAGGTGTTGAATGTAGGCATCTACGGGGTAGGGCTTTAAGTAAAAGTCATCTAGTTTTTTAAGCGCTGCGTTGCGGTAAGGTGAAAACACAGAATAGGGCTTGTTGCTAAGGCTAAGCACTTCGTCCTTTTCAAAAATAACCTGGTCTTTAAACTGGTGAAACGCAATCTCGTTTTTTGCCAAGTCTGCCGCAACATCTTGATCGCGCTTGACCGCGCTGGGTTCATAGTCGCGATTGCTGAAAACGGCGTTCACTTGCAATTCGGCGGCAAGTTTTGGGATGATTTTGCTGGCAAGCCCGTGTTTAACAATTAAATCGCCACCGTTTTTTTGAAATGCGGCTTTTAATTCTTTGATGCTTTCCCAAATAAATTCAACGCGCCTGTCTGCTTTATTGGTCAGCAGGTCTAAAATTTCGCTATCGAATACAAACACACAGAATACTTGCCGGGATGATTTAAGCGCATGGTAAAGCGCGGCATGGTCAAAATCGCGCAAATCGCGTCGGAACCAAACTAAGGATTTGCTATTTAAAGGCTGGCTATGTGAAGGTGGGTTATTTAAAGATTTTGAATAAGTCATGCTACGACAGACCGGAAATGAGCTGTCTAGTTTAACAAAACCCTACTATTTTATAGCGGCTTGTGAAAATATAAATGGGGCAAGCTTTGTATCGATGTTTTTTAACTTCTTGCACCGTACATATATTTTTTCTCAGGCACTTCTGCCGCTTTAATCGGTGCAATTTTAGCGCTATTGGCGGGAGATGCCGTGTCAGAGATCAGCCCTAGCATTGTCTGGACTTCAAGCGACAGCATGATCAACTCTTCATCGCCCATTTCAAATGCCTTTTGAAAGACCTCTGCACTGTATTCGCTGTCTTTAATCAATTTGGCCGGGTTGACCGAGCCAATCAATCTTCTTGCAGACACTGAAAATTTCGATAATAAGACTAAGCCACTGTTATCCATCATAAAATCCTCGCTCAGATACTGATTCAAAAAGATGCTAAAACAGGCGCTTTTCACCTTTTTGGGGCGTTTTAGCAATAAAATTGCGTTTCTATATGCCTTAATGACATATAAAGCATTTTGTGTGCCAGTAGTTAATGAACGATTATTCGCGGTGGTAGGGGTGGTTTTGGGTGACGGAGTAAGCGCGGTATAGCTGCTCTGCCAGTATGATGCGCACCATGGCATGGGGTAATGTCAGTTTAGATAAGCCCCATAACCAATCGGCTTTTTGCTTGACCGTGCTATGCAAGCCGTCTGCACCGCCGATAATGAATGCGATATCCCGGCCGTTGGTTGTGCTGCCAGCCAGCCAGGTTGAAAATCGCTCGGCCAGCTGCAAGGTGGTGACTTCTTGGCCGCGTTCATCCAGTGCAATCAGGTAGTCACGGCCAACCGCATCCAGAATACGTTTGGCTTCGATTAACTGGATATTTTCGGTGCTGTTGCCGGCGGCGCGCTTTTCGGGCTTGATTTCGACGATTTCAACAAGGGCTTCGCGCGGCATGCGCTTGGTGTATTCATTGCAGGCTGTTTCTACCCAGCCCGGCATTTTGTGACCAACTGAAATAATGCGTAGCTTCATTCAGCCAGCTGAGCTTGAGTTTTTAGCTTAAGCGGTTTTGATATGGCCGCGACGCGCTTCTGCATCGCCCCACAGTTGTTCTAAATTATAATAAGCGCGGGTAGCGGGAATCATAATATGCACAACGATATCGTTTAAATCAACCAATACCCATTCGCCTTCTTTTTCGCCTTCAGTGCCACGGATTTCATAGCCTTTTTCTTTGAGCTTTTCGCGTACGTTGTCGCCCATGGCCTTTGCCTGGCGGCTGGACGTTGCGCTGGCAACTATCATATAGCTGGTCATATTGGTGAGCTTTCGCACATCCATCACCGCAATATCAAAGCCTTTAATATCTTCAAGCGCATCAATCACCGCGAGTTTAAGGGTTTCTAGGTAACTTGCTTCTGTTTCTACTGTCATTATGCCGCCTGCGCAGGAATCGCGTTTGATTGATTTGAGATGCGGTTTTTTGCATCTACATAGACCAGTTGTGGCGCATACTGCTGCAACTCGGCTGCAGTGTAATGCGCATAACTGGCGATAATAATAATATCTTTAGGGTGCGCCTTGTGTGCGGCTGCGCCATTGACTGAAATAATGCCAGAATGGCGTTCGGCACGAATCGCATACGTGCTAAAGCGTTCGCCATTGGTGACGTTATAGATATTGATTTGTTCGTATTCTTTTATATCGGCGGCTTCCAACAGCGCCTCATCAATCGCACAACTGCCTTCGTAATGCAACTCGCTATGAGTCACATGCACACGATGCAGTTTTGATTTGAGCATGGTTCTTTGCATGGATGGGTGTTTCTCCAAAAAGGACGCGTATTATAGTCTTTTCAAATACTTATCGCAAAAATGTTTCTGCTTTTGTCGCCTTGCCTGTATATCGTGACAATTTTTATCGTAACAGTTCAATATTATCGATTAAACGCGTGTTGCCGATTTTTGCAGCAGCCAGTATCACCAGGTGCTTATCCTCTAGGGAGGCAGGTTGCAGGCTAAGCGCAGAGCGTACTGTAATGTAATCGACTTGCCATCCCGCGGCATCCAGCTTATTTTTGGCACTGTTTTCTAACGTCAAAAACGCCGTATGCTGCGATTGAATGGCTGACGCAATACTTTGCAATGCCTGGTTCAGCGCTGCTGCCTGTTGTTTCTGAGTAACTGATAAATAACCGTTGCGTGAGCTTAATGCCAGGCCGCTAGTTTCGCGCACGGTTTCACCCGCGATGATTTGAATCGGGTAATTCAGCTGCTTGACTAATTCGCGAATAATAAAAAGCTGCTGGAAGTCTTTTTTGCCAAAAAAAGCCGTTTGCGGCTGCACGATATTAAATAGTTTAGCCACCACCGTCGCCACGCCTGCAAAATGGCCGGGGCGGCTGGCACCACATAAATCATCCGCAATCGCAGGGGGGCGAATCGTTACGGTTTGATTCAGCTGCATGCCGGCGGCAGTTTGCGTTAGTTGCGGATAGATTTCACCGACGCTAGGCACAAACACAATGTCACAGCCGGCTGCGGCAAGCTTTTCACAATCGGCTTCTAGAGTGCGTGGATAGTTGGCCAGGTCTTCATTGGCACCAAACTGTAAAGGATTGACAAAAATGCTGACCACTACACAATCGCTATGCTGCCGGGCCAAGCTCACCAAATGAATATGCCCGGCATGCAGATTGCCCATAGTGGGCACAAGGCCGATATTGGCTTTGTTGCCATGCGTTGTATTGTTAAGCGCCAGTCTTAGTTCGGCGACAGAATGAATGATTTGCATAATGCGATGGTGACTAACTAGTAGCTATGCTCAAGTGCAGGGAAGGTTTTGTTTTTGACAGCACTTACGTAAGCGGCGACGGCGCTTTGTACGCTATTGGTGTCTTTTAAAAAGTTGCGCACAAAACGCGGTGATTTAAATTCAGAAGGTTTTTTTGTACAGGGGCCCGTGTAAATACCCAGCAAGTCTTGCAACACCAGTACCTGGCCACTACAGTCCACGCCAGCGCCAATGCCAATGGTTGGCAGATTCATCGTTTCGGTAATGGTTTTGGCTAAACTGGCGGGCACCATTTCCAGCAGGATAAAGCTGACGCCCGCGTTTGCCATTGCTTTGGCGTCCTGCATGATTTTTGCAGCACCCTCAGCGGTTTTGCCTTGAATTTTATAGCCGCCAAGCTGGTTAACCGATTGCGGCGTAAAACCCAAATGCGCACAGACCGGAATGCCGCGCTCAACCAGGTATTGCGCCGTATGGGCTTTGTCGCCACCGCCCTCAAACTTGACCATATGCGCACCGGACTTAATCAGCCACTCCGCGTTCTTGTAGGCGGCTTCGGCGTCATGCTCATAGCTACCCAAAGGCATATCGGCAATAATAAAAGTGTTTGGCGCGCCTGCCGCCACGCTTTTGGTGTGATAAGTCATGTGGTGCATGCTGACATTGAGCGTGTTTTCTGCCCCGTGCAACACCATGCCTAAGGAATCACCGACTAATAAGATATCCACATTTGCTTCTTCCATCAGTTTGGCAAAGGTGGCGTCATAACAGGTAAGCATGGCGATTTTTTCGCCCGCTTTTACTTTTTGGTTTAATTGAGATAGCAGCATAACAACATTTTACAATGAAATTGTTTTGATATTGTCACCAATGCTCAAAATGACGGTTTATGAGCGCTTGCTATGCAAATGCCGGCAATAAAGAATTAGGGGATGTTTATGGGTTTAAACAGTGCTGCGGCGTGCAAAACCAAACAGCAATAATGCCGATGAGAACAGCCAAATAGCGGCTGGCAAAGGCACCTCATTGATATGCGTTTTTGAATCATCACCATCGGCCACGTAGTCATCATTCAAGCTGTTGGCCACAAACTGTAACAGCTCATGATCGTTATCATTTTTAGTATTCACCTCAGCCATGCGCTGCTGGGTTTTAGCTGCCTCAATGGCCGTGCTAATCAGCGTGCTGTTCCAGAATACCGTTAATCCACTGCGATCAATGGTTTGGTTGATATGGGATGAGTAGTTAAATAAGGTAGAGTAAATCGCTTCAGTTTTAGATGCTTTGTTATCAGTGATTGATGCATTAGCCTGGGGGCTAAATGTTTTAACGCCCAAGCTGTTGACTGCGGTTACCGCGTTGTTTTTTTGGATGACTGGCGGCGTAATAGTGTGTTGCACAAGATTGGCGCTAGCCAAACTCGACACTAAAAATAAACCGACAGAAATAACGAAATGTTTCAACTTGTTAACCTAATTTTTTGGCGCTAAAAGTAGCGGATAAGTCATCATCTACTTATCGCTAAAATGAAACAATAGCCCGTATGGGCTCTTGTTTTAGGAAGGTGTACTAATCGAAATTAGGGTTGAAATATTCGCGGCTACTTTTAATTTGCAGGATCCTTTCGACCAGCAGATTAAGCGCGCCTTCATCTTTGATGACATTGAGTTTTTCGTTGTTTACAATCAAAACGGGCGATGTGTCATAGGTGTGAAAAAATTCACTGTAGGCATCCGCCAGGCGCTCAATGTATTCACGCGGGATTTCTTGCTCATAGCTGATGTTGCGTTCTTCAATGCGTTCTGCCAACTCATCAATCGGCGTTTGCAGGTAAATCACCAAGTCAGGCTTTGGCGATTTTAATTGCAAGTGGGTGTAAATCTGGTGATATAGCGCGTACTCTTCATCATCCAGGTTCAGCCTAGCGAATAACGGGTCTTTTTCCAGGAAAAAATCCGCCACAGTCGGCGCCGAAAACAGGTCGCGCTGCGTCATGTCCGCAATCTGGCGTGAGCGCTGGAACAAGAAAAACAGCTGCGTTGGCAATGCGTAACGTTGCGCATCCTGGTAAAAACGTGGCAAGAATGGGTTAGCTTCGGCTTTTTCGCTCAACAATTGCACCGAAAATTTGTCTGCCAGCAACCTGGCTAGAGTTGTCTTGCCGCTACCGATAGGGCCTTCAACCACGATATAGGGATATTTATTGAATATGCTCACTTTGGAATCTCTAATTTTCTAATGCCTTGATTTAAATACGACTGTACTATTTTTACAACATTGCTGCCATCAGGCAATGTTAAATTTGGTAGCGATAAATCGGGCGCAATCTCAGCCAGCGGCAACAATACAAAGCTGCGTAAATGCATGCGTGGATGCGGCAACGTGAGCTGTTTAGTCTGCATCACAACATTGTCGTACAGCAATAAATCGCAATCCAGCACGCGTGGCGCGTTGACAAATGGCCGCTCACGACCCGCTTCATTTTCAATGCCTAGTATGGCTTCCAGCAATTGCAAGGGGCTTAAATCGGTACTGACTTCAGCCACCGCATTGATAAAATCCGGAATGGCTTTTAATTGTTCAGGGTCGTAACCCATGGGTTCGGTTAAGTATAGGCTAGAAGCTTTTACCAATTGGGTTTTAGGCAGTTGGCCTAGGCGTGCAAAGGCATTATTCACTTGTAAAACAGGGTCTTGCAGATTGCTGCCCAATGCAATATAGGCAGTATGGCTGTACGCTGCAGGCATTAATCAATCGACTCCAAAATGGCTTTATCTCCGGTAGCTGGTTTTTTACGGCTGCGTTTGCGGCGTTTTTTAGGGGCCGTGTCTGGTAGCAGCATATCGGTGCGCTGTTCTGGTTTGGCTTCTGCAAACGCCGTCCACCACGTGCCAAGCTCGGCATCCATCTCGCCCGAATCACAGCGCAACAGCAGGAAATCATAGCCGGCACGGTAGCGTGGATGCTCTAAAATACCAAAAGGCCGCTTGCCTGCGCGCTGCTCAAAGCGTGGTTGCAGGCCCCAGATTTCTTTCATGGTGGCGGTGTGGCGGTTGTGAATGGCCAATTTTTCGGCTTGCGTCGCGATCACGTCATTCATCGCCATATGTAGCGCGGGGATAAAGCTTTCGCCTTTGTCCTGGTAGGCTTGCCAGGCTGCCAATACCTCATGCCACAATAGGCAGGCGAATAAAAAGCTGGGATTAGCCGATTTGCCGGCCAATATACGATCATCCGTATTTTTAAGCGCAAGCATGACGAATTTTTCGCCTAACGGTTGTTCCAGGACCACATCCAGCATCGGCAGCAAGCCATGATGCAAATGCTGCGCGCGCAAGGCATTGACACTTTCAATGGCATGGCCGGATAAAAACAGCTTAAGCATTTCATCAAACAGGCGGCTAGGCGGCACGTCCTGCAACAAATCCGCATTTTTGGCGATAGGCGCCTGGGTGGCAGCATCGATTTTTAAACCCAATTTTGCCGATAAGCGTACCGCGCGCAACATGCGCACGGGGTCTTCCTGGTAACGGGTGAGCGGGTCGCCGATCATGCGCAGCAGGTTGGCTTTGATATCGGCCACGCCATTGTGAAAGTCCAATACTTCTTCGTTGGCCGGGTTGTAATACAAGGCGTTGGCGGTGAAATCGCGCCGTGCAGCATCCTCTTCAACACTGCCAAAGATATTGTCGCGCAGAATACGGCCGCTATCGTTGGTTTTGGCGTCGCCCTCACTTTGGTGGTGGCCGCGGAAAGTCGATACTTCAATCGTCTCTTGGCCCCACAACACATGCACTAAACGAAAACGCCTGCCTATGATGCGTGAACGGCGGAATACACGATTGACTTCTTCCGGTGTGGCATTGGTGGCGATATCAAAATCTTTTGGCTTGTAATTCAGCAGCAGGTCGCGCACTGCACCGCCCACAATAAAGGCTTCAAAGCCGGCTTTTTGCAAGCCATCACAGGTTTTTAATGCGGCCTGGCTGATAAGGCTTTTATCAATCTTGTGCGTTTTGGCCGTGATTTTTTTAGCCTTGCTGGTGTCCATGCTGTCGGCCTGGTTGATGGCCAGCACCGCTTTGGTTTTTTTGCTAAAAACTTTTTGTAAAAATCTTTTAATCATGATTGTTTCTTAAACTCGTTTTGCCAAAGCACATCCGGAACGCCGGCTTCTTTGTTCAAGATACGGCACAGTACAAATAATAGATCCGATAGGCGATTGATGTATTGTAAAGAAATTTCAGTGATTTTTTCCTGTGCGTTCAAGGTATGCATCTGGCGTTCGGCCCGCCTGCAAACCGTTCTGGCTAGGTGGCAATACGCCGCAGCGCGGCTGCCGCCCGGTAATATAAATTCTTTTAACGGATCCAGGCCATCGTTCCATTCGTCTAAAATGGTTTCTAAAGCAGTGACCCGCTCCGCTTTAATCAAATCATAACCCGGCATGCAGATTTCGCCGCCCATATTGAACAGATCATGTTGCACGCGCGTTAGACAATCCCTGATTTTGGCAGATACCGGTTCGGTTAATAATAAACCCAGCACCGAATTTAGCTCATCTACATCGCCCATCGCCACCACGCGCAAACTATCTTTGGCTACGCGTGTGCCATCACCCAAGCCTGTTGTGCCCATGTCACCTGTGCGCGTGTAAATTTTGCTAAGCCTGTTTGCCATTTAAATTCCTATATAATTCAAGCATTATAAATCATCCAATCGTATTTCGATGACTTCACTTTCATTGAATAAGCCGTCAATTTCAAGTCGACATAGCCCAATCGGCGTGTTTGATTCAGGCGTTGGGGGCATTAGCGTCCTAAAGCACATCCATACCCTGTTGCCGCATGAAAACCTGCTCTATGTGGCCGATAGCAAATACGCGCCATATGGTGGGCGCAGCGCAGATGAGATTCGCAGCCGTTGTTTTGAAATTGCCGATTTTTTAATCGCAAAAAACGCCAAGGCTTTAGTGGTGGCTTGCAATACCGCTACCGCAGCGGCGATTGAGGCCATGCGTTTAAAATATGATTTGCCAATTATAGGCATGGAGCCAGCCGTGAAACCAGCAGCGGCGGCTACAAAAAATGGCATTATTGGCGTGCTGGCAACCGTAGGCACGCTTAAAAGTGCGCAATTCGCCGCCTTGCTGGAAAGTTATGGCCGCAATGTAGAAGTCGTGACACAAGCTTGTATCGGTTTGGTGGAATGTATAGAACGTGGCGAATTAAGCCACCCGGATACGCTTGAATTGGTTCGGCAGTATTGCAAACCGCTGCTGAATAGTGGCGCAGATACAATCGTTTTAGGCTGTACGCATTACCCGTTTGTACGCCCTTTGATCGAGCAAGCAGTAGGCACAGGGGTCACATTGATCGATACCGGTGCGGCGGTGGCAAACCATTTAAAAAACAAATTGCAGGAAAAAAATCTGCTATCCACAAGCCAGGGAGAGGCAGAAGTGCATTTTTGGACCAACAGCGATGCGCACAATGCCCAGCAAGTGACGGAAAAATTATGGGGAAATAAAGTGGACGCCCACCGGTTTTAATTTTTTCTTAGATATTGCGATGCAGCAACTCTTGCGACAAAACCTCTAAAGCACGCGCCTCAAGCTTCAGCAGATGACGCCTTAATACTTGGTTATCCAAGGGTAGAAAGGACGCAGCACCCAGATCGCTCAACACCACTTTTTGCGCATTCCATAAAATATTGTGCGCATATAAATCGCCATGCATGATGCCCTGTGCATGCAAGTGATGACAGGCCTGATGCACGCCATACAAAATATGCTGCATTTCACGATGGCTAAGTTTTAGATCTTGCGCATACACATCACGGGAACAGCTTTCAAAGCTGGGCGGCTCAGCCAATATTTCCAGGTCAGCATCCAGTAAAGGCATCACCATGCCCATTAACCCTTGCGGATGGTTATGAACCACGCCTATCACTCCCGCCAAGTTGGGATGTTCGCCGGCTAATATATTGGCGTGCATCTCTGAGCGGGGCAGTCCGTCGCTGGTTAAGCCGCTTTTAAATAGCTTCACTGCAACATCTTGCGGCGCTTGGTTTTCAGGCTGCCATATGGCTTTGTAAGTGCTGCCTGATGCGCCTTCGCCAAGTTTGTGTTGTAGTGTTAAGTCGGCCCAACCGATCTGGGTAATGCTGTGTTGCGGTACTGATTTATTCTCAATCTCATCGCTAAATGGGTTGCCGGCATAAGCCAGCCAGCTTAATTTAGGTAAGCTGAATAGCCATTCAGGTAGCGACTGCAGCTGGTTTGCCGAGATTCTCAGCAGCTCCAGTTTTTTGCAGTTTGCCAGTGTTCCCGGCAACGACTTTAATTGGTTGCCAGCCAGCATCAGTTTTTGCATATGCTGGCAATCGCCAAGGGAGTCGGGCAACCGGGTGAGTGCGTTATCCGTCAAGATCAGCCAGCGCAAAGCTTGCGTAGGGATTGCATTCTCAGATATTTGGTTGATTTGATTGGTCTTAAAACCAATCATGCTCAAGCTTTGGCATTTGCCCAGCACTTCTGGCAAATGGGTAAACAAGTTAGATGAGCAAAATAGAATTTTCAGCTTATGTAGCCGAGTCAAATCATCTGGCAGTGTGCTGAGTGCATTGCCCGATAAATCGAGTATTTCCAAGGTATCGGCCAGCGTAAAGATTTCGGCTGGGAACTGGCTTAAGCCGCAACTGAGTTTAAGGCGGCTGCTACCCTGTAACTTGCCTGCTTTAAGCAGGCTTAAAGTATCGTCTTGCGGATAAGGGTGATTCACAAACAGGGGTAACGCGTTGGCTTGATCTTATTTTTAATGATGCGAAATCACTTCGCCGGCTTTTAATGTGTATTGAGTGCCGCAGTAAGGGCAGGCTACATGCCCGGTGGCGGCGATATCCAGAAACACGCGCGGATGACTGGCCCAAAGCGCTACCTCTTTAGTAGGGCAGTGCAAGGGCAGGTCTTTAGCGGTGACTTCAAACTCTTTTTTATCAGACATCTCAATACTTTCTTCTGCTTAGACTTTTCTAATAATTAAACTAGTGTCAACCAATCCGCATGCTTGGCCGATTTGCCAGTTACCACATCAAAGAAGAGTTTTTGCAATTGCTTGGTCACAGGGCCAGCGCTGCCAGTGCCGATATTGCGGCGATCCAGTTCGCGGATTGGCGTCACTTCTGCTGCGGTGCCTGTAAAGAATGCTTCATCGGCTGAATACACTTCATCGCGCGTGATGCGTTTTTCAACCACTTGCAGGCCGATTTCACCCGCTAGTTGCACGATGGTGTCGCGCGTAATACCTTCTAGCGCAGATGTTAAATCTGGCGTGTACAGTTTACCGTTACGCACGATAAAGATATTTTCGCCGGAACCTTCAGCCACGAAGCCGTCAACATCTAATAGCAATGCCTCATCGTAACCATCTTGCGCTGCTTCCTGGTGCGCCAGGATAGAGTTCATGTAGTTACCGTTGGCTTTGGCCTTACACATGGTGATATTCACGTGATGGCGTGAGAATGAGCTGGTTTTAACGCGGATACCGTTATCAAGCGCCTCTTGTCCCATATACGCACCCCATTTCCAGGCTGCAACGATCACATGCGTGGAAAGTGTTTTAGCCGAAATGCCCATGGCTTCCGCACCATAAAACGCCATTGGGCGCATATAGGCTGATTCCAGATTATTTTCGCGCACGGCCGCTTTTTGCGCTTCCATCAGCTCTTCTTTGCTAAACGGCATCTTCATGCCCAGGATATGCGCACTCCTGAATAAGCGGTCGGTATGCTCTTTCAAACGGAAAATCGCAGTACCCTTATCGGTTTTGTATGCGCGCACGCCTTCAAACACGCCCATGCCGTAATGCAGTGTGTGTGTCAGTACGTGGGTAGTGGCATCGCGCCAATCCACCATTTTGCCGTCATACCAAATTACGCCGTCGCGGTCTGCCATACCGCCAGAAGTTGCTGCTGGGTTTGCCATACTTTTCCTTAAAGCTATCAATTTTTGCAAAACCGTTATTGTAAACTAAAAGGGCGAACTTCTTGATGCATGTTAAAATCAAAATGTTGAATAAATACAGTGTTTAATGGGAGTTTTAAGATGAAAAAATTATTGTTGGCCAGTCTGGTTTTGTTTTTAAGTGCGTGCAACCCAAATGCTCAATCAGGCACCGATAGCAAAGCCGCAAGCTTTGTAGGCACCGATATCACAGGCGCCGACTTTGTAAAACCATTGTCATTAACCGACCACAATGGCAAAAAACGCACCATGAGCGATTTTAAAGGCAAGGTAGTGACGCTGTTTTTCGGCTACACGCATTGCCCGGACGTATGCCCAACAACGATGGTTGACTTGAAACAAACCATGAAACTGCTTGGCGGTAAATCCGATCAAGTACAAGTGCTGTTTGTGACGGTGGACCCGCAACGCGATACGCAAGAGGTTTTGGCGCAATTCGTACCCTCATTTGACTCGCGTTTTATTGGTTTGTGGGGAAGTCTGCAAGAGACAGCCGAAACCTTGGGCAATTTTAAAATCTACTATTCAAAAGTACCCAGCAAAACCCAGGGCGATTACACCATTGACCATAGCGCAGGTATGTATGTATTTGATAGACAAGGAAAAATCAGGCTTTACCTGGATTACGGCCAAAAACCGGCGGATATCGCCAGCGATATTACCAAGCTGATGTAAATATAAGTTAAGCAAAAGGGGCGTTAAGCCCCTTTTTTGTATTAATTGGCAGGCGGTGTCCCATACTGGTTATCACCAGTGTCACCCGGTTGCGCGAGCAGGTAAATCATGTAGATCCAGCCCAGTATTGGAATCAGCCAGATCAATTGCAGCCAACCCGTTTTGTTCATGTCATGCAAGCGGCGTGCGCCAACCGCAAGCGAGGGCAATAACGTGGCTAGCGAAAATGCCCAGGAAACATAGTTGCCGACAGCTTCCAGCAACAATGAAACGCCCACACAAAACAGCGCAAACCACCAAAATTCGGGGCGCTTGGCGCGACCTGCAAAATCGGCATATTTAGCAAAACATAGCTTAATTGAATCGGTAAATGACATTTTTATCCCCCTTTTATGTTGAACAACGATGAAGCGTTATCAAGCTAACATAAAATGGCGAATGGGTAAAATCACATGCGGTGCAGTTGCGGCGACAAAGCTTTGAGTGCTTTTTCGGCTTGTTTGTAATCCGGGAATAAACTCTCAACCACCGCCCAGAACTTGGCTGAATGATTCATCTGTTTTAAATGCGCTAGTTCGTGGCAAATCACATAATTGATAATATGCGGCGGTGCCTGCAGTAAGCGCCAGTTCAGACGCACTTCGCCGCGGCTATTGCAGCTGCCCCAACGCGATTTGGCGTTGGATAGCGTCAATGGTGGTGTAGCAACCCCTAATTTAGCGGCCAGGATTTCTAAGCGCCGACTAAAATCGAGTGCGGCCTGTTTTTGGTACCACTGAACCACTTTGCGGTGTATAAGTGCCTGGTTACCGGGCGTTGGAGTTGCCATGGTTAAGGTATTGGCAGCAAAGGCCAGCGCTTTATTGCTTGGGTTATTGATAATGCTAAGCTGAATATCCTGTCCTAGGTACAGCAAATGTTCCCCATCAACCCAGTTTATTGAATCTACTTGATTGGCTTCACGCGCCTGTAACTTATTCAGTATCCAGCCGGATTTTTCTTGTAAAATTTGGTTAAGCTGAAAAGCAAAAATGCGCTTGGGTGCGTGCACCACCAAACCATCAGCCGTGATTTTCAGCCCAACGGTGCGGCGTTGGCGATGTTCCAGCAGGTAAGAGATGGTTTCGCCATTGGCTAATGTCAGTACTTGATTGGCCATTAGTTGTTCAGCACCAGCATTTCCGCTTCAATCCAGGCTTCAGTCAATTGGTTGGCCGCATCGGCTTTTAATCCGGCTGTTTGAATAGGCGGCCCGATATGCATCTGGATCACGCCTGGTTTTTTGATAAAACTATTCTTGGCCCAGAATTTACCGGCGTTATGCGCCACCGGTACTATTTGGGTATTCGTATGCGTGGCAAGCCAGGCGCCGCCAATATGGTATTTGCCGCGTTCACCCGGTGCTTTGCGCGTACCCTCCGGGAAAATGACTATCCATAAGCCTTTGCTTAATCTTTCCTTGCCTTTTGCGACCAGTTTTTTCAACGCCTCACGCCCGGCGCTACGGTCAATGGCGATTGGCGAACTCATGGCTAAACCCCAGCCAAAGATAGGAATCCATAGCAATTCACGCTTCATTACATAACATTGCTCAGGAAAGATGGCCTGGAAAGCCAGGGTCTCCCATGCGGACTGGTGTTTGGATAAGATAATGCTGGGTGTGCCAGGCATGTTGTCTAGCCCCGTGATTTTGTGCGTGATATTGCAAGTGACGCGCAACCACCAGATCATGCTGCGCGCCCAGCCGGAGATTAAATAGTTGCGGGTGACTGGGTTAAACGGCAAGGCTAAAAAAGCCACCAGAGTGAAAATAGGCGCAGTAATCGCCTGGCCTAAAAAGAATAATACGGAACGTAAAAGTAACATGCGTTAATCGTGCTCTAGTCTTATTGTTGTTCAGCAATAATATGCTGTACGGCTTCATTCAAATCGGCAAAAATCAAGGTATTTTTAGGTAGCGGCCTGTCGGAATTGTTGGCTTGTGCCAGCGTTTCTTCCCCTTTGCCTGTCCTCACCAATATTGGCTTGCAGCCGGCATCGGCAAAGGCCTGCAAATCACGGTAGGCGTCGCCAATGCCATATACTTCGTTCAGCTCGACCGAAAATCGGCGGCCGATATCTTCTATCATGCCCGTTTTGGGCTTGCGGCAATTGCAATGGTCATCCGCTGCGTGCGGGCAATAGAATAGGGCATCTATGCGCCCCCCCAATAAGCCCAGGGCGCGATGCATTTTGTCATGGATCGCATTCAGCGTCACCATATCAAATAAGCCACGTGCAATGCCGGACTGATTGGTCGCCAGGGCTACACGGAAGCCAGACTGATTCAGCAAGGCAATCGCTTCCAGGCTGCCAGCGATTGGAATCCATTCACTTGGATTTTTGATGAAATTGGCAGAATCAACGTTGATGACGCCATCCCTATCTAAAATAACCAGTTTCATATTTCGACTCCGTCATTCCCGCGTAGGCGGGAATCTAGGTAACTTAAAAATTCAGTGTTATTAAAATTAATTACCATTATTGGTGCTTTACCTAGCCTGGATTGCGGCCTGCGCGGCAATGACGATTAAGAAGCATAAAGGCTAGCCCGCAAGCTTGGATAAATCCGCAACACGGTTCATGGTTTGGTGCAAAGTTGCCAGCAAACCTAAACGATTCATTTTCAATGCAGCATCATCCGCATTGACCATTACGTGATCAAAAAAGTCATCCACAGGTGCT
>JAZKEN010000061.1:0-10934 GCA_040387035.1 Pseudomonadota bacterium
GTCACTTACATCATCAACCAGTATCCAAAAGTCAGCCATACTTTTATTCGTCGCGAGATCCTGGCCCTGGAGCGCTTGGGGTTTAGCGTACAGCGTATTGCGATGCGTGGTTGGAATGATGCGCAAATTGATGCAGAAGATATCAACGAGCAAATAAAAACGCAATATGTATTAAAAAATGGTGCGATTCCTTTATTAACGGCTGCGCTAAAGATGCTATTTAGTCAACCGGGTGCTTTTTTTCGCGCATTAAAATTGGCGATTAAAATGAGTTGTAAGGCAGACAGGTCGCTTGTTTACCACCTTATTTACTTACTTGAAGCCTGCCAGGCTTCTATCTGGTCCAGCCAATTTAAGGCTGAGCATATCCATGCACATTTTGGTACTAACCCAAGCGAAGTCGCTATGTTAATGGGCTTGTTGGCTGGCGTTCCTTACAGCTTTACCGTGCATGGCCCTGAAGAGTTTGACCGGCCACAATTTTTAAAAATTGCCGAGAAAATTAACCGTTCCAAATTTGTAGTCGCTATTTCTTCCTTTGGTAAAAGCCAATTGCAACGCTGGGTTGCATTTTCGCAGTGGCAAAAGATTAAAATTGTGCATTGTGGGCTGGAGTCCGGTTTTTATAAAATTGATTCAGTTGCTCTGCCAAATAAGCCCAAGCTGGTTTGTGTGGGACGTTTGTGTGAGCAAAAGGGCCAGCTGTTGTTAATTGAAGCCGCTAAAAAGTTAGCTGATCAGCAGGTTGCGTTTGAATTAGTATTAGCCGGCGATGGCGAAATGCGTCAAGAAATTGAAGCGCTGATTGCACGGTATGCACTGCAAAATTGCATCACGATTACCGGCTGGATCAGCAGTGACGCCGTCAGAAAACATATCCTGGACTCACAAATCCTGGTATTGCCCAGCTTTGCAGAAGGCTTGCCAGTGGTGATTATGGAGGCGATGTCGCTCAAACGGCCAGTTATTTCCACCTATATTGCAGGTATCCCCGAGCTGATTAAACACGGTGAAAGTGGCTGGTTGTGCGTGGCGGGTGATGTGGATGACTTGGCACATACTCTGCAAAATGCATTGGCTACACCGGTTGAGCAACTGCAAAAAATGGGCGAAATGGCTTATGAGCAGGTGATTGCTAGGCATAATATTGACACAGAAGCTCACAAGCTCGCCCAGTTAATCAAAGGCTAAGCTCTTATGTTGTTACAGATTATCCTGCTGTTCATGATCGCTTTGCTTGCAATTCCTGTGACCGTTTTAGCGATACAAGTGTTGGCAGCGTTGACTTATAAAGCGAAGCCCCTTGTGGTTGCTGGCCAAGGACTATCCAATGTTGCCATTTTAATGCCTGCGCATAACGAATCTTTAGTCATTGCCGATACGATTAAAAGCTTGATTCCAGCTCTGGGCTCAGCACATCAAATATTGGTTGTTGCCGATAACTGTAGCGATGATACCGCCAGTATTGCAAGAAATTTAGGCGCCACGGTAATTGAACGCCAGCACAAAACGCTGCGCGGTAAAGGCTATGCGCTCGATTACGGGCTGCAATATTTAAAGGCCAGCCCGCCGCAGGTGGTGATTATAATTGATGCGGATTGCATGGCAAAGGCTGATGCTATCCCGCAACTGGCCAGCGCTTGCATCAAATATCAACGACCAATCCAAGCGCTGTATTTAATGCAAGCCCAACCCGAGCCAAGCTTAAAGGAGCGAATCGCAGCATTTGCCTGGCTTGTTAAAAACCAGGTACGGCCTTTGGGGTTTAATATGCTGGGATTGCCTTGCCAATTAATGGGCACTGGAATGGCGTTCTTGTGGCAAGACATCACTGCCATTGAATTGGCCAGCGGTCATATTGCCGAAGATATGAAAATGGGCGTTGATTTGGCACGCATCAACAAAGCACCGATTTTCCTGCCGCAAGCATTGGTCACCAGCACATTTCCCATTGATCAAGGCGCCACTAAAACACAACGCGCCCGCTGGGAACATGGGCATCTAAGTGTGATTGCCAGTGATGCACCGGCTTTGTTTATCGAGGCCATTACAACAAAAAACGTGCAAATGTTAGGGTTGGGCCTTGATTTAATCGTGCCGCCTTTAGCGGTGCTGACGTTAATGTGCTGTTTCGTTTTTTTGATGAGTGCTGGATTGTTCCAGTTGTCATCGCTGTCGCTAGCGTTGGTTTATGCCAGTGTGCTTTTGATGATATTAGCGCTAACCGTCTTGATTGCCTGGACTTGCTTTGGCAGGCATATTATTAGTTTAAAGCAGCTGTGTTACGCACCCATCTACGCGCTGATTAAAATACCGCTTTATATTAAATTTTTTGTGAATCGCCAAGTGGAATGGGTGCGTTCAAAACGTGACTAGTGCGCCATGCATGATTGGCACACTAACTGCTTTTAGTTTCACGCTTACTCCAATTTATTAAGGTTAATCATTTGCTTATTTCAGTTATCTTCGTCAGCTACAACACTGCAAAAATGAGCGTTGAGGCAATCAATAGCCTGCTGGCCTCAAAAGGTGATTTTGAATTGGAAGTTTTTGTGGTTGATAACGCATCCAAAGATGATTCCGTTGCATTGATTAAGAACGCCTTCCCGCAAATTACTTTAATTGAAAACAATGTGAATGTGGGCTTTGGTCGCGCTAACAACCAGGTGCTGGATTTAGTCAAAGGCGACTACATTTTATTACTCAATACCGATGCTTTTGTGCAAACGGACACCCTGGCAAAAACCTTGCGCTATATAGAGTCACAGCCAAACTGTGGCTTACTGGGCGTGCGCTTGATAGGGCGTAATCATGAGCAGCAACCTTCCTGCCGTTACTTTCCTACGCCGTTCAATCTGTTTGCACACCGCGTAGGCCTTGCACGTTTGCTGCCGAAGCTGCAAATGGTGGATGATGCCGACTGGAACCCTGCTATTACAACCAGTTGTGACTGGGTACCCGGCTGTTATTATCTTGTTCGCAAGCAGGTGCTTGAGCAAGTAGGGCTATTTGACCCGCGCTATTTTTTGTACAGTGAAGAGGTCGATCACTGCTTTGCTGTTAAAAAAGCGGGCTGGCAGGTGATGTATTACGCGGATACATCGGTGGTGCATATTGGCGGAGAAAGTGCCAAATCTGATGGAAAAGTGTCAAATAGCGGCAAGCAGTTAAGCGTATTGCAGGCCGAAAGTGAATTGCTTTACTTTAGAAAAAACCATGGTTTACTGACTTGTGTTTTACATGTGTTTTTAGTGATGTTGGCTGATTTTATCCAATTGCTTAAAGATTTACTCAAGTTTAAATTGCGCATGAATCGGTATATTTTTTCTGCCAGCAGGCTCACCCTTGTTAGCGCCCTCAAAACCAGAATGGGTAGTACGCCTGTTAGATAAACGCGATACAATTTATACATGTTTAATCATATCAAACAGGATTTAAAGAATTACCAGGGCGATTGGTCGGCGCAGGGTTTTTGGGTAATGCTGGTATATCGTTTTGGCCGCTGGCGCTACACGATCAATAATGCCTTGCTGCGCAAAATATGTTCATTGATTTATAAATTTTTATATAAATTGGTGCAAATTCTAACCGGTATCGAAATGCCTTGTGAGGCAGAAGTGGGCGACAATTTTTTAATTGACCATTTTGGCGGCATTGTGATTAGCGGCTATGCTAAATTTGGTGATAACTGCAGGATTCGAAATGGCGTAGTAGTAGGGCTTAAAAATGTGACTGAACCATGCGCGCCGCAAATTGGCAATAATGTTGATATTGGCGCTGGCGCAAAAATATTGGGTAATATTAAGATTGGCAACAATGTGAATATTGGCGCCAATTCCGTCGTATTGACTGACGTACCGGATAACACCATTGCAGTAGGCGTGCCTGCTGTGATCAAAATGAAAAAATAATTAATGATCCAATCTCCCACAAAACGCGTTCGATTATTTGGTGCTGATATTGATTTACTTTCAATGTCGCAAACAGTGAATTTAATTGATACATGGCTTATTGAGCCACAAAAAAGCTGCCGTTTTGTGGTGACGCCGAATGTGGACCATATTGTCAAGTTTCAAACGGACAAAGGCTTGCAAGCTGCTTATCAAAAGGCGTCGCTGATCGTGACAGACGGTAAGCCTGTGGTTTGGGCTGCTGGTTTATTGGGTGTGAATATTCCCGGCACAGTGCCTGGCAGCGATTTGGTGCCGGCTATTTTTGAGCACGCACAAACCAATCAAAAGCCTCTAACGGTATTTTTGCTAGGCGCCATGCCAGGTGTTGCAGACCGTGCCAGGGACATCATTCATGCTACTTGGCCAATGGTCAATGTAGTGGATACTTTAAGCCCCGACTTCGGTTTTGATAAAAAGCCAGCCGTTTCCAAGGCCATTTGTGAACAAATCAATGCCAGTGGCGCAGATTTGCTGGTGCTGGGCCTAGGTGCACCCAAGCAAGAGTTATGGATTACCGAATACGCCCCTGAAATTTCAGTGAAAGTGGCGTTATGTGTAGGCGCAACCATTGATTTTATTGCCGGTGAAAAATCACGCGCGCCGCTTTGGATGCAGAAAATTGGCTTGGAGTGGTTGCATCGCATGCTTTCAGAACCTAGGCGGCTTGCCAAGCGCTATATGGTGGACGCGATTGTCTTCCCCCGATTGATTTTTAATGAATGGTTGCTGCGTAGACAATCGCGCGCCGATAGTACGTTACGCTAGATTACCGCAATGGTTGAGTGATTTATGCATTCATTAAATATGGCCAGATTAATCAGTCTTTTCCTGGTGTTTTTTTGCGAATGTATTGGGACAGCCACTTTGCCAAAATCACCCACACTACAACCGGAACATGTGGTGGTGGTGGTTAATAAGCAGGATGCTAATAGCCTGATTGTGGGTGACTATTACTTAAATGCTAGAAATATCCCTAAAAAAAACCTTATCGTTGTGGATATTCCGATAGGCAAAGCCACACTTTCAGACGAGCAATTCAAGCCAATACGTGAGCAGATATACGCCAATCTCGGTGATGAGATCCAGGTTATCGTTTTGGCCTGGACCAAGCCTTATGCGGTAAGTTGTAATTCGATTACTTCGGCTATCACTATGGGGTTCAACGCAAAACAATGCGAAAACAGTTGTGGTGTGGGTGTTAAGAATCCTTATTACAACAGCCCGTCACGCAACCCACAAAAAGATTTTAATATGCGTTTGTCCATACTCTTGCCGGCTGATTCGGTTGAGCTGGCGAAAAGTGTCATTGATAGGGGTGTTATTAGTGCGTTTAAATTAAACCAGGCAACTGGCTATTTCCTGAAAACCAGTGATGATCTTAGAAGTAAGCCCAGGGAAGCTTTCTTTCCAAAGGACCTGACAAGAATCGACAGCAAGAAGCTTTTTCTGCGCACAATAAAGGCTGACAGCATTAAAGACAAAAAAGACATCATGTTTTATTTTACCGGCGTAGCTTCAGTCCCACATTTGGAGACGCTCAATTTCATGCCAGGCGCTGTTGCCGATCACCTGACATCTGGCGGTGGTGTTTTGCAAGAAGGCGGTCAGATGTCTGTCCTAAAATGGTTACAGGCGGGCGCTACCGGCTCTTATGGGGCGGTCTATGAACCTTGTAACTATTGGCAGAAATTTCCCAACCCGGCCGTGATGATGTCGCATTATTTGTCAGGTGAAACATTGGTTGAGTCTTATTGGAAAAGCGTGTTTTGGCCTACCCAGGGACTGTTTGTCGGTGAGCCATTAGCAGCGCCTTATTACGCTGAGCCATTTTTTATTGATTTAAATTCCAAATCACCTAATCAACCCGCTAGCGAATAGGTTTGGATATCAATAGCGTTAAATTATGGCTGATTCGTTACATAAACATAGCCCAAATGGGTTGTGATGATTCGCAATACATTTTTTACTGATAAACTAGATAGTTAAAATCAACCCATTGTAAAATGTAATGCCTAATTTACAAGAAACGTATCTAACTTAATTGAAAAATATTGAAAAAGACTTGAAGATGAAAAAACCAATAGCACAGTTATTTATTAGTTTATCGCTGATCTTATTGATTAGCAGTTGCTCATCTCCTGAAGAAAAAGCTCAAAAATTCTACGAAAAGGGGATGGCTTTAATGGATACCAATCCTGATAAAGCCAGGTTGGAATTTCAAAATGCGTTACAGATGAAAAAAGTGTTTCCTAAGGCACTTTATGGTTTGGCCTTGGTTGCTGAGCGTAAAGGTGACTTTAAAGCGACTTACACGCTGATGAACGAGGTGCTGGAGAGAGAGCCCAATAATATTAATGCGCTGATTAAAACCGGCCAGATATTGCTGGCTGCCGGCAAGATTGACCTTGCCTTGGAAAGAAGTAACAAGGCATTTACCGTTGATAAAAATAATGTTGGCGCGTTAAATTTGCGCGCGGCCATTCAATTGAAATTAAATGACCCTAAAGGCGCGGTTGAGTATGCAAATGCCGCCCTCAGTAAAGACCCAAATAGCCAAGATGCCTATATTTTATTGGCCACAGAACGCCTGGTCGCAAAAGATAATGAGCAGGCACTGCAGTTTTTAGACAAGGCTTTGACCAAGGATGGCAAAAATCTAGCGGTTCATATGATTCGAATTAAAGTGCTTGATGATATGAACAAGCCGCAAGAAGCGGACCAAGCCTATCAAAAATTGACCCAAGAGTTTCCTGATAAGAGTGCTGTACGAAAAAGCTATGCACAGTTCCTCCTTAAAAATAATCGTCAGGCTGAAGCTGAAAAACAAATACGCGCTATTGCTGACCTAAGCCCAGATATCTCGGCCAAGCTGGATGTGGTTCGATTTGTTATTGCCACTAAAGGTGCCGAGGCGGGCCGGTCAGAGCTGGAAAGTTACGTTAAAAAAGAGCCTGAAAATTATGATTTGGCTTTCGCACTGGTCAATTTATATCAATTGCAAAAACAGCCGCAACTTGAAGACAAGCTCTTAAGCCAGATTCAACAAAAAGCTGGCAAAACCGCCAGTGGCTATAAGGCACAAAGCCTGATTGCCTACAAATTGATCCAAGCTGGCAAAAAAGACGAGGCTATTAAAATGCTCAACGCCATCCTTGCCGAAGATAAAACCAATGGCCAGGCGCTCACTTTAAGGGCAGGCATAGCCTTGGAAAACAAAAACTACGATGCGGCGATTCTTGATTTAAGAACGGTTACCCGCGACTCACCTACGGCGTATAACGCGCTGTTGATGTTGGCATCTGCGCATGAAAAAGCAGGGTCGCCGGAACTGGCCGAAGAGCAATATATCAAAGCGTTTGAAACCAGTAAATTCCTGCCTAATTATGGTGTGCCTTATGCGCAGTTTTTAATGCGCCGCAAGCAGCCTGAGCGCGCTGAAAAAGTGTTTGAAGATATGCTGGAAACCAACCCGAATAACGCTTTGGTGTTGCGATCCCTGGCTCAGGCCAGAATCGCGCGCGGCGACTATGCCGGTGCGCAGGCACTGGCCGACAAAGCCAAGAAGCTGGATGAAAACAATTCGCTATCCGACCAGATTATGGGTGCCATTTCGGCCGAAAAAAATGATACCGAAGGTGCTTTGAGTGCCTTTAAGCGCGCACATGATGCTGCACCAAATGATACGCAGCCCATCGTGGCGATTGTCAAAACCTATTTGCGCGCCGGTAAGACCGCTGAGGCAATTACCTTTATCAATACTGTGCTGAAAGACAACCCGGGTAATATTGAGGCGCAATTGATTAAAGGGCAAATACACCTCGCAGCTGGCAATAACCAGGAAGCACAGCAGGCTTTTTCTGCAGTAGTCGCCAGCAGCCCTAAAAACGCAAGCGCTTATCAACAGCTTGCCACTGCGCAAGTACGTGCTAATCAACGCGACGCTGCAGAGAAAACGATTCAAATGGGCTTGGCAGCCATTCCTAACGATTTCGGTTTGCTGCTAACACAAGCTAGCTTGTATGAAACTTCAAACCGGCTTGATGACGCCATTAAAGTGTACGAAGGCATGATAAAACAACGTGCCGATGTTGAAGTGGTGAATAATAATTTAGCCAGCCTGCTGTTGGATACACGCACCGATCAAGCCAGTATAGAGCGTGCCTATGATTTGGTTAAAACAGCTAAAGATAGCCCAGTACCACAATTTTTGGACTCGTTTGCTTGGGCAAGTTACAAAGTGGGTAAATTTGATGATGCCGAAGTTGCTTTAAAAAAAGCGGTAGACAAAATGCCTGATATCGCGGTATTCCACTACCATTTGGCAAAAGTGTATATCGCCAAAAGCGAGCCGGATTTGGCCAAGCAATCTTTGCAGAAAGCCATTAAATTGGCCGAAAATCAGCAGTTTGCGCAAAAAGATGACGCAATTGCGTTACTTAAATCGTTGTAGTTGTTTAGTCTGGATAATGTCATATGTATGAAGCGTTTTATGGTTTAAAAGAAAAACCTTTTTCAATTCAACCAGATCCGGAGTTTTTATTTTTTAGCCTGCGGCACAGCATGGCCTATGCCATGCTGGAGTACGGCGTCCAAAACAGAGCGGGTTTTTCGGTTATTTGCGGTGAAATCGGCTGCGGAAAAACGACGCTGGTTCGTCATCTACTCAATAACCTAGGTGATGAGTTAACGGTTGGTATCGTTTACAACACCCACGAGCATATCGATGATTTGCTCGGCTGGATCATGTTGTCATTCAACCAGCCGTATGAAGGCAAATCTAATCTGGCTTTGTATGACGCCTTCCAGCAGTTTTTAATTAAATGCTACAGCGAAAATAAGCGCGTGGTATTAATTGTGGATGAAGCGCAAAACCTGAGTCCGGCGGCGCTGGAATCACTGCGCATGCTGTCAAATATCAACGCTGACAAGGACCAGTTGCTGCAAATCATATTGGTGGGTCAGCCGCAGCTAAGGGATTTATTGCGCAGGCCTGATTTGCAACAGTTTTTCCAGCGTGTATCGGTCGATTTCTTTATCCCACCACTGGAATCTTTTGAGGCTGACAAATACATTCATCACCGCCTTCACATTGCGGGGCGCGATGCGCCACTGTTCACGCCTGCTGCTACCCGTCTTATCGGCGAGGCTTCACGCGGTATTCCGCGCAGTATCAATATTCTTTGCGATACTGCGCTGGTGTATGGGTACTCAACCAGTGCCGATAAGATTGATGTTGGCTTAGTAAGGGAAGTGATTAAAGATAGAGCAGAATTTGGCGTTCTTGGTATTTAGTATTAAGTAAAAATAATTGGAGAAGAACGTTGGTAGCCATCACTAGCTGGTTCAAAAGCCATATTAGGGCGTCTTTGTACGCCGTAATGGTCATTTTTTTAATCATCGTATTTCGCGATGCGCTACATGAGCAATTGATCAGGGTAACCAGTGAAGAGCGCTATTCACATGCGCCTTTGGTATTTTGCATGGCGCTATACCTCATCTGGATCAAGCGTTTTGAAATCAAGTCCCACAATAATGGCGCCTGGCTTGGCGTGGTCATTGTGTTGCTTGCGGGTTTCGCGTTAATCATTGGCGAACTTAGCGCAATCTTAACTATTGTGCAATACAGCATGCTGCTGATGTGCTTTGGTCTGGCATGGACAATGATAGGCCAGCAGATCAGAAAAATACTGGTCCCATTTCTACATTTATTTTTAGTCATTCCATTACCCTATATGTTCGATGTGATGCTATCGGGCAAAATGCAGCTGGTTTCCTCAAATTTAGGTGTCGCCATGAGCCGCCTTTTAGGGTTGTCAGTTTTTCAAGACGGCAATGTAATCGACTTGGGCATATACAAATTACAGGTGGTTGAAGCGTGTAGTGGGCTCAATTACATGTATCCGTTGATGACAATCGGCCTGATGATGGGCTATATGTACATAGCGCCTTTCTATGCGCGCACGATATTATTCTTATCCAGCATTCCCATTAGTATTGTGATGAACAGCATGCGCATTGCTATGGTGGCCGTGTTGGTCAATCACTCTGGCATAGAGGCCGCTGAGGGATTTATGCACTATTTTGAAGGCTGGGTCATTTTTATCATTTGCATAGGCCTGCTATTGCTAGAGGCTAAATTGCTCAATATTGTGGTTCGAATGAACAACCGGTCACTTGCTAAATCATTTGATTACCTAGAAACAAAAAATAAAGTTGCCGATGTTGAAAGAATGGCTAGCATTCAAAAAACGCCGATTATTATTGCTATTGTGATGGTGTTATTAGCGGCTTTCTCTACATTTTCTATCAAGCATAGGGATGAGATCATTCCTAAACGTGAATATTTCAGTGATTTTCCCCTGGAAATCAATGGATGGAAAGGACGTACATATGAATTTGAAAATGGCGAAAACGACATGTTGCAGCTTAAGGACTATTTGCTGATTAACTTTAATAAAGCCAATACGAACATCAACGTTTATGCAGGCTACACCGAATCACAACGTGCTGCCGGCTCGGTTCCGCATTCGCCAAAGGCTTGTATACCTGGTGGAGGATGGGAAATTACCAATGCACGACTGCATGAGGTAGTCTTAAGCGATCAAAAAACCATTAAGGTAACGCGCATGTTGATTGCCAAAGGCGAGTCCAAACAATTGGTGTATTACTGGTTTCATCAGCGTGGACGCGATTTGTCTAATGAGTTCTCAATGAAATTTGCACTGTTGTACGATGCGATTAAAATGAACAGGACAGACGGTGCGCTTGTTCGCTACACGGTGCCTGTGTACAGCTCTGAGGCTGAGTCTGACAGAGTGCTGGCAGGATTTATTCGTGATACCTATCCACTTTTACCGCGATATATTCCAGATTAAGTCTTTAATACGCGGTAGAATCTGTTTTTGTTGCGATTGAATGGTGCCCAGAAGAGGACTCGAACCTCCACATCTTTCGATACAGGTATCTGAAACCTGCGCGTCT
>JAZKEN010000062.1:0-2030 GCA_040387035.1 Pseudomonadota bacterium
GTCACAAACTCCGGCACCGGCACACACACACGCCTGAAGTTTTTCGGTAAGGCTTTGACCAAATAAGTTAATTTTTCACGCAGCATGCCAGGCACCAGCCATTCGGTGGCTGTTGGATCCAACTGGTTTAACAGTGCGAGCGGCACGGTGGCAGTCACACCATCCAAAATATGGCTGGGCTCAAAGCGATATTTAAGCGGGATTTCAATCGACTGCTTGCCATCAATGCCACTTAAGACCATTTTCTCCGGAAACTGTACCGCCGTAATCGCATCCGCGCCGTGACGCATTAAATCATCGCGGGTTAAATACAGTAATCTAGGGTTGAGCTTCTCTGCACCTTCGCGCCACTTTTCAAAGCTGGCTGCTTGGCAAATATCAGCGGGTATTTTGCTGTCATAAAAAGCAAATAATTGATGCTCATCTACCAGCACGTCTTGGCGACGCGCCTTATGCTCTAATTCCTCAACTTCGGCAATCAGGCGCTCATTTGCAGTGAAAAAAGCTGCTTTTGTGTCGAAATCCCCATTTGCCAACGCCTCGCGGATAAATATCTCGCGCGATTCCTGCGGGTTAATCGGGCCGTAATGCACCCGTCGCTTAGGAATAATGGTTAAGCCATACAGGGAAACACGCTCCCATGCATTGACCATGCCCATTTTCCTGTCCCAGCGCGGGTCTGAATACTGGCTTTCGGTCAGTCCGCGTGCTAAAGGCTCAATCCAATCCGGCTCGATTTTCGCCACACAACGTGCATACAATTTACTGGTATCGACCAGCTCTGCCGCAATCACCCATTTAGGCCGTGTTTTCTTTAAGGTGCTGCCGGGCGCCACAAAAAAGCGGATGCCACGTGCACCTGCGTAGCTGTCATTATCACCATCTTTAAAACCAATATTGCCCAGCAAACCCGCCAATAATGCTTTATGGATTTGTTCGAAATTAGCTGGCTCTGTATTGAGCTTTAATTCCAACTCTTCTGTAATCTGCTTGATTTCCCCATGCAGTTCGCGCCATTCCTTCAGCCGTAAAAACGACAGGAAATTCGCATGACATTGATTCAGCAGGTCTTTATTGGATTTTTTGGTTTTTAAGGCATTGTCATAAAAATCCCAGATTTTCAGGTAGCTCATAAAGTCCGAGCCTTCTGCGGCAAATTTACTATGTGCATTATCCGCGGCTTCACGCTTGTCCATCGGCCGTTCACGCGGATCCTGCATGCTTAATACGCTGGCGATAATTAAAATTTCACTTAAGCAGTTTTCACGCTTGGCAGCCAGGATCATGCGCCCTACGCGTGGATCCAGCGGCAATTTTGCCAGCTGCAAGCCTGTCTCTGTGATCTGGCGCTTGCTGTCCACTGCGCCCAGTTCTTGCAGCAATAAGTAGCCATCGGCAATCAGGCGTGAACTAGGCGGCTCAATAAATGGAAATTCAGTCACATCGCCCAAGCGCAAGGCGGCCATACGCAGAATCACGCTGGCCAGTGAGCTACGCAGTATTTCCGGCTCTGTGAATTCCGGCCTGCCGTCAAAATCAGTTTCTGAATAAAGCCTTATGCAGATGCCGTTTGAAACGCGACCACAGCGCCCAGCACGCTGCTTTGCCGCGGCCTGGCTAATCTTCTCTATTTGCAGTTGCTCTACCTTGGCGCGGGTGCTGTAGCGATTCATGCGCGCCAAACCGGCATCAATCACATATTTGATACCAGGAACCGTGAGCGAAGTTTCGGCCACATTGGTGGCTAAAACGATACGGCGACTGCTATGCGGCCTGAATATTTTTTGCTGGTCTTCAATGGAAAGCCGCGCGAACAATGGCAACACTTCAATATGCTTAAGCTTGGCAGAGCGGCCTTGGTACTTACGCAAATGTTCTGCGGTATCGCGAATCTCACGCTCACCGGGCAAAAACACCAGGATATCGCCATCGCCTTGCCGCAACAGATCATCCGCGGCATCCATAATGGCTTCTTCTATCGCCTCTTCTTCGTCATCTTCTTCCAACCAGCGCGCTTCTGTTTTGGCTTT
>JAZKEN010000063.1:0-10623 GCA_040387035.1 Pseudomonadota bacterium
TAACGTAGCGCTTCAATCGGGTTAAGCCTTGCGGCTTTGCGGGCAGGGTAGAAGCCAAAGAATACGCCAATGCTGGCAGCCACACTAAACGCAATCAATACCGAATTGCTGGATACGATCACTTCTGCTTTGGTGAAGATGCTCACCAATACCGCGCCACCAACACCGATGCCAATGCCAATTAGGCAACCGACAATGGAAATCACAATGGCTTCTAATAAGAATTGCATCAGGATATCGCGTTGGCGTGCGCCAATCGCCATGCGGATGCCGATCTCGCGGGTACGCTCTGTCACTGAGACCAGCATGATGTTCATAATGCCAATACCACCCACCAGCAAGGATACCGATGCGATTGCGCCTAATAGCAGTGACATGGTGCGCGTGGTTTCAGCGGCTGAGTTGGCAATAGCCGTCAGGTTACGTACAGAAAAGTCGCTGTCTGCGCCTTCCCGGATATTATGGCGCTGGTTAAGCAGGCCATTGATGCCTTCTTCCGTCATCGCCATCGCTTTATCCGATTCTGCTTGCACAATGATTTGGCGCACGCTTCCGGGTAGTTGGTTGCCGAATAATTTACGCTGAGCTGTCGTCAATGGCACAATAATCGTGTCATCCTGGTCGCGCCCATCCAGCGATTGGCCTTTGCTTTCCAATACGCCCAACACCACAAACGGGCTTTGTTTGATGCGAATGGTTTTGCCCAGCGGGTCGATATCATCACCAAAAATATTTTGTGCAACCGTTTTGCCAATAAGCGCTACGCGTGTGGCAGAGCGAATATCCGAATCGGCAAATGGATAGCCATCGGCTAATGGCCATGAGCGTACGTCCAGGTAGCTAGGCGTAGTGCCTAATATATCGGTATTCCAGTTGTTACTGCCAAACACAATCTGCGCTTTACCCATTGTTACTGGTGCCACACCTGCAACGCCATCTAATTCGGCAATCGCATTGGCGTCTTTTACATTGAGGGAGGGTGCGTTACCAGTGGCGGACCTGGCACCTGCTACGTTTGGCGGGCCAGACAATACCACAAAAAGATTGCTGCCCATGGCGCTGATCGAGCGCTTAACAGAGGCTTCTGCACCTTGTCCAATCGCCATCATCAATACCACCGCACTAACACCAATCACCATGCCTAACATGGTTAAGAATGTGCGCAGGCGGTTGGCACCCATGGCGTGCCAGGCCTCACCTAACATCGCGCTAAACATAATGAAACCTTTGCAAAACTACTACGCTCACTACGTTTTTCAAATGCTTCATAGCACTACCTCGCCTATTTGATGGCTGCTAGATTCAGCACTGTTTGATTTAGAGCCATTTGTTAGTGTGTCTTGTACGATTTTCCCATCCAGGAATCGCACCTGGCGCTTGGCATGTTCGGCAATATCGGTTTCATGCGTGACCAAAACAATGGTAATGCCTTCCCTGTTAAGCTCCCCAAACAGCGTCATGATTTCTTCACTGGTCACGCTATCCAGGTTACCTGTCGGTTCATCGGCAAGAATCAATCGCGGGTTATTCACCAGCGCACGCGCAATGGCGACACGCTGCTGCTGTCCGCCGGAAATCTGATTGGGGCGTGAGTTGATGTGATTGCCCAAGCCTACTTTTTCTAAAAGCGCCTTGGCTCTTTTGTGCCGCTCCGGTTTTTCGATACCGGAATACACCAATGGTAGTGCTACATTATCCAATAGGCTGGAACGCGCCAGTAGATTAAAGCCTTGAAAAACAAAGCCGATGGTTTTATTGCGCACACCAGCGACGGCGTTCTCTTCCATGGTCGCTACTGCATGACCATCCAGCACATACTTGCCTTTGGTCGGCTTATCCAGGCAGCCCAGGATATTCATAAAGGTGGATTTGCCGGAACCGGATGGCCCCATAATGGCCACATAATCGCCATTATCAATGCGCAGGCTCACATCTTTTAACACTGGAAATGGCCCGGCAGCCGTCTGGTAATCTTTGTAGAGATTACTCACTTCAATGACGGCCTTGGCCTCAATAACACTTTTTTGCATAGAGTTGGCCTAGAACATTCTTGGTGCGCGTGGTGTATTGCCACCGGTTTGCGCTTGTCCGCTAGCCTGCAATTCACCCACGATCACTTTGTCACCGGCCGCCAAATCGCGTGCCGTAATGGCGGTAGAGCGGCCATCTGTAATGCCCACTTGCACCCGCACCAATGTTGGTTTGCCATCCCTCAAAATATAAATTTTGCCAGCGCTCAAATCCTCGGATTTGTTTTTATTCCTGCCGCCACCAGTTCTTTTGCGTTCACCGTTTTTGCCAGCTTCTGCATTTTTATCATTACTTGCATTGTCTTTTTCATCTACTTTTGGTTTATAACGCAGTGCCGCATTTGGTATTAGCAATGATTGTTCAGCTTTGGCAACTGCAATATTCACATAAGCGGTCATGCCCGGCAGTAAGGTTAAATCGCTATTATCAACCGATACCACCACGTTATAAGTCACCACATTGGACGTATTGGTTGAGTTTAAACGCACTTGTTTGACGACACCTTCAAAATTGCGGTTAGGGAAGGCATCCACATTGAACTTCACATGCTGTCCTTCTTTAATCTTGCCAATATCTGCCTCAGCAAAGCTGGTATCGATCTGCATCTTTGCCAGATCTTGCGCGATCTGGATCAAGGTGGGTGTTTGGAAGCTGGCCGCTACCGTTTGCCCAACATCGACTACGCGATTCACCACAATGCCGGAAACGGGTGAGCGAATAATGGTGAAATTCAAGTTGGTCTGGTCACGCGTCAAAAGACCACGTGCGCTGTCTAGTTGTGCCTTTGCCGATTTCAGTACCTGTACCGCAGTATCAAGCTCTTGTTTTGAAACGTACTCTTGTGCATATAACTCACGAATACGTTTTTCGTTAGCTGTGGCCAGTTCCACCGATGCCTGGTTATTGCGTACACTGCTTTGTGATTGGGTGATCGCCGCCGTAGACAGCGCGCTATCCAGTTCAAGCAAAACCTGGTCTTTTTCAACCCTGTCGTTAAAATCCACATACAGTTTTCTCACGATGCCGGAAATTTGCGTACCGACGCTGATCAGGCTTACCGGGTTAAGCGTACCATTGGCCGAAACCGATTGTTCAATATCGCCTTGTGTGACTTCATCCAGCCTGTATATATCCTCTGGCTTGAGCTGATGTGACTTTTGGTAAAAGTAGTAAGCACCAGCTGCTGCTGCCAAGAATAGAACAAGGATAATGATTTTTTTAAGTGATTTCATGGTGTTGATTCTGGTTAATTTTGAGATAAAGTATTTGAATTAGGCAACGATTGGATCATGGCATTATCCAGTGCGCCCATTGCCTGGGCCAAAGTGGCGCGGGTAATGTTAGAGTTAAGCGTTGCCTGGATTTTTTGCTGGCGTGCGCTGGCTAATGCACTTTGTGCGTTTAGCGTATCAATAATATTACCAACACCGGCTTTGTAGCGTCCCAAAGCCACGCGGTAGGATTGCTCGGCACTATTCACCAATATCTCTGTGGCGGTTACCGATTCAAGGGCTGTACGCAAGCTTTGGTAAGCACTCCATACATCTAGTGAAATCTGCAAACGCAAGCGATCACGTTGTGCGGCGCGTAAGTCCGCAGTCGCTTCAGCCGCGCGGATACGGTAGGTTGGGGCGTAGCCGCCAAACAGCGGGATTGATACCGTCACGCCCAGGGTCGAATTGTTGCTGGTACTCAACTGAGAACCATCTTGCAGGTTATTGGATGTGGAAATGGAAATAGTCGGTTTAGTGGCCGCTTTACTGGCATCAATATTGGCTTGGGCGGCCTTAACTTGCGCTTCGCTAGCCACTAGATCCGGGCGGCGCGTACCAGCTTGCTCAATCAATGTGTTCACGTCTTCCATAACGTTGGATGGCGCATTATTCACAGCTGTTGATAAGGTGACTTTCTGATTGGCGGGCAAGCCCATCACATTCACCAGGTTACCGTAAGCGATTTGCAGATTACCCTCAGCGGTGATGCGTGTAAGCGTCAATTGTGCAAAAGCCGTCTGTGCCTGTAGCTTATCGGCAGGGGTTGAAACACCCGCTTTATACCTGGCTTCAGCCGCTTTAAAGCTTTCCTCACTGGCGCGCTCTGCCTGGCGTGCAGCGTCTAATGCGGCGATATTCGCCTGCACTTGGTAATAAGCCACGGTTGCAGACAATAGTACGTTTTGCACGGTAGTGCTTTGGCTGGCGCTGGCAGAAAGCAGCAGCTGGCGCGCATTTTCCAGGTTGGCATTCCGATTACCAAAGTCATATAGCAGATAACTGGCCGCCAAGTTAGTGCTTAAATTGATATTGGGATTGTTGCGTGAGCTGGATTCCGGGCTAGCAACACTTAAGCCGCCGGACACGCTAGCGCTTAATGAGGGCAGGTAAGCCGATTTTGCAATGCCTAGCTGCGCGGCCTGTACGCGCGCACTTGCCCAAATCTCGCTGGTTTGGGGGTTATTGCAAAGGCTTGCATCCGCCACTTCAGCCAATGTGATGGGTTTACTCAGGTCCAGGTTGCCACAGGGTGTATTGGGTTCTCTGTAACCATCGGGAATTTTAGGTAGGGTATAGATCTGTGTATTAAGCGGATCGCCATCTTTATACCAGATAGATTCTTCTGCCGATGCAGCCGTGCAAAAACAAGCCATCAAGATCGCTAATAGACAACGATTTGCAGTGCTTGCCTCACTATTTAACCTGAAAATATTCAACGAAACGGCTTCCTTTTAATAATGTGTTTAAAACTTAAAGCAAATCATACATAACACTTGAAATTATAAATGAGAACGGTTATCATTAACTCTTAAATTTACACAACTTTTGATTTATTTACACCGATTTACATGTGCCTGGCCAAGTTGCCAAAAATTGGTAACGAATAATGGCAAAAGAATCGTGATAACAGCACAGCATACATAAATAATGTAAAAAAATTAAGTTTCAAAACCAGCATCAAGCCAGCCAACGGTACATCCTCTAGCCAGCCAGATATATTTCAACAATAGAGGAAAGTACCATGAGTCATATCCGTAGCCGTAAACATAATCCCGCCCGCATCGCCGCAATGGTTGCAGCCACTTTTTCAATTGCAGCCAGCGCCGCCGATGAAGTGATGGAGTTGCCAGAAGTCAGTGTTAAATCAAAAAAGGAAGTGCCTTTTAAAGCAGACACTTCGGCCAGCCAAAAATTTGCCAAACCGCTGATTGATACCACGCAAACCGTGCAGGTGATTAAAAAAGAATTGTTACGCGAGCAAGGTGTTTTTTCATTGACTGATGCACTGCGCAACACCCCGGGTATTACCATCCAGTTGGGTGAAAACGGCAATACTTCTGCGGGTGATACTTTCTCAATGCGCGGTTTTAATGCTTCGAACCAATTGTTTGTAGATGGTATTCGTGATCTTGGTGCGGTTTCCCGTGATGTTTACAACCTGGAGCAAGTAGAAGTGGTAAAAGGCCCGGCCGGCGCCGATATCGGACGTGGTGCGGCATCCGGTTATATCAACTTAATCAGCAAATTGCCAAGCCTGGATAGCAAAAACTATGCAACGGTCGGTTATGGTACGACAGACAAAAAACGTGCAACCATCGATGTGAATCAAGCCATTGGCGAAACAACGGCCATACGCTTGAATGCTTTAGCGTTTGATGGCGATGTGGATAAGCGCGATGAAGTGGATAATCAAAACTTCTCGATCGCGCCGTCTATTGCTTTTGGTTTGGGCACACCGACGCGTTTTTACCTGTATTCACAACACGTGCGTCAAGACAATACACCTGACGGCGGTATTCCAACGATCGGCAGGGATGGATTCTTTACGGCTCCGTCTGCAACCGCTACGCCGCCGCTTAATGCTGCTGAAGCCAACAGGCTTAACAATGGCGCAAAAGTCGATCGTGAAAATTTTTACGGCAGCGATAACGATTATGAAAAAATCGATGCGGATATGATTACCGCTAAATTTGAACATGATTTATCGGCAAATGCGACGATTCGTAATATCACGCGCTACGGTAAAACAAATATCGACCGCGTTACCACGGGTGTCAATACTGGCGGAACGGGTTTGCGTGCAAGCAATGCTAACCCGGCCACCTGGACCGCTAACCGCTCACGTCAACGCATTGATCGTGATGATGAAATTCTGGTCAACCAAACCAGTGTGAACAGCGCTTTCGATTTGGGCGGTTTTAAAAACTCCTTTGTGGGCGGCCTGGAATTTATGTACGAAAGCCAAAAAAGCAAAGGCTTTGGTACGACGGCGCAAACGGTTAACGGTGTCGCTTATACGGCAATTAGTAACCCTAATGCCAACCTTTACAACCCGAACGCCAACGATTTGTTGGGTGTGCCTTATGCGATTCCTGGAATAACCACCGATGGCAAAACCACCACTGCGGCAATCTATGCCTTTGATACCGTCGATTTGAGCGATAAATGGCAAGTGAATGCCGGCTTGCGTTATGAACACTACAACACCAGAACCACTGCCGGCACAATCGTAACCGGCGGATCCAGTGGCAACCAGGCTTCATTCCCAGGCTATGCAGTCGGCTCAATCGCGCCTTCAGGCGGCAGCGCTTCTGATAACTTGCTGAGCTGGAAAACAGGCGTGTTGTTCAAGCCAGCGGCAAACGGCAGTATTTATGCGGCCTACGGTACGTCATACACGCCGCCGGGCAGCGCAAATTTTGCTTTAACATCAACGGCTAATAACCAGAACAATGGCGCACTTGATCCGCAAAAAACCGACAATATGGAAGTTGGTACCAAATGGGATTTGTTAAATAACCAATTGAATATCACGGCTGCGGTTTTCCGTACTGAGAATGACAAGCAGACTTCATTTGATGATCAGTTGCGCGCTGCGCAAATTGGTAAAACACGCGTCACCGGAGTAGAGTTGCTTGCGGTTGGCCAGTTGACGGAATACTGGCAGTTATCTGCAGGTGTAACCAAGTTAAATGCCAAGGCATTGGATCAACAAAGCAATACTGGCCTTGATACTACAGCGGTACGTTGGACACCGGACTACAGCGCGACACTGTGGACGCAATACCAGTTTAATGGATTTACCGTAGGTGGTGGCGCGCGTTATATGGGTGAACAAAAACGCCTGGTGACGACCGATAATCCGGCATTAACCAATACGCCAAATATCGAGTCTTATGTTGTGGCTGACGCGATGCTAGCGTATGCCGTGAATAAGAATTTAAACTTGCGCCTCAATGTATACAATCTTTTCGACAAAGAATATGTTGAAACATTGAATAACGGCGGTGGCCGTGTGCGCCTTGGTTTACCGCGTTCTGCCATGATGACAGCGGAGTTTGTATTTTAATTAAAGTCAGGTAAGCTTAATGCCCGTCAGTGCTTGCTGGCGGGCATTTTCACTTATTCCAGGCTGTGTTTATTGGGTTATTTTTTTTGCAGGGTAATTTATGCTTCTACACGTTCCTGATGTGCTAACCAAAGAGCAGGTTGCAACTTTACGTGATGCATTGGACGCCGGAACATGGCAGGACGGTGCTGCAACGGCAGGGCCGCTGGCGGCTGAGGCTAAACACAACCTGCAATTTTCAACTGAATCGCCGGACTATGCTGCGCTTTCGCAAACGATTATCTCGGCATTGGAAAAACACCCCTTATTCGTTTCCGCGGCCTTGCCCAAACGCATTTTGCCGCCCATGTTTAATCGTTATGCAGGTGGCCACGCTTATGGCAATCATATCGATAATGCGGTTCAAACCGACAGGCGCAATGGCGAGCGGGTATTGACGGATATTTCTATCACAGTGTTCTTGTCTGAGCCGGAACATTATGAAGGTGGCGAGCTGATTATTGAAGACACCTACGGTAGCCATGAAGTGAAACTGCCGGCAGGGGATGCCATTATTTATCCATCATCCAGTTTGCATAGAGTGGAGCCGGTGACTTCGGGTGAGCGGGTGGCTTCATTTTTATGGGTGCAAAGCCTGGTGCGCGATGCCTGGCAGCGCCATATGTTATTTAACCTGGATATGACTTTGCTAAAGCTGAGGGGCCAAATCGGCAATACACATGAGATCGTGGAGCTAACCGGGCATTACCATAATCTCTTAAGGCAATGGGCTAATTGATGGCTGTCGGGCCTTTAAGCGCTATCCCATCCGATATTGTGTGCGCGGCAGATTATGAAAGGCATGCGCGCAATCATATTGATGATGCGGCATGGGCATATTTGCAAGGCGGCGCGGCAGATGAGTTAACGCTGGCGGCAAATGCTGATGCTTGGCGCGGGCTGCAACTGTGGCCGCGTTCACTGGCTGATGTTCGCGGTGGCCACACTCGTAATACGCTTTTTGGTGACACACTTGCGCACCCGATCATTCTGGCGCCGGTTGCTACCCAGCGCCTGTTTCATCCGGAAGGGGAATTGGCCAGTGTAATCGCGGCAGGGGTGATGGGCGGAGCTGCGATTGTTTCAACGCAGGCCTCTATTGGGTTAGAAAGTATTGCTGAAAATGCGCAAGGGCCATTATGGTTCCAGCTGTACTGGCAAGGCAGCCGTGAAGCAACGCTAAGCTTGGTCAAGCGTGCTGAAGCCGCTGGTTATCGTGCACTGGTTTTGACGATTGATGCACCGGTTTCCGGCGCGCGTAATCGTGAACAGCGTGCCGGGTTTACTGTGCCGCCACAAGCGGCGCAAGCCAATGTTGCACCAATCGTCTTGCCAACTTTGACAGGCGATTTAAGCGTTGTGTTTGATGGCTTGATGGCGATAGCGCCGGTTTGGGATGATATCCATTGGTTGATCAATCAAACCGCTTTGCCCGTTTTACTTAAAGGCATTATGCATCCTGATGATGCAGTTAAGGCGCTTGAAGTTGGTGCCGCTGGCATTGTGGTTTCTAATCATGGCGGGCGCGTATTGGATAGCGCACCTGCAACATTAACGGCTTTACCTGGTGTTGTTGCGGCAGTGCAGGGTGCCGTACCGGTATTGGTCGATGGCGGGATAAGGCGCGGCACCGATATTATCAAGGCGCGTGCGTTGGGGGCAACAGCGGTGATGATAGGACGGCCTTATATTCATGCGCTTGCCACAGCTGGCGCATTAGGCGTTGCGCATTTAATTCGTTTGCTGCGTGAAGAGCTGGAAATCGCGATGGCACTGACAGGCTGCAAAACACTGGATGATATTAGTGCTGGCACTTTGCGCGCAGACTCTATTTCTTCCCTATCAATATTTAGAAATCTTTAATTAACTTTACACATTGCTTGAGCGTCAGCACAATTGTTTCTGATACAATGAGATTAGTTCTCATTTGCATTGGTAAGCCAATAATACAAGCAGTTTTATGCGTTAACCTACAAATCAGCCACCCATTTAATGATCCAATATTTAATATAAGCCAGATATGCAAAATCAGACAAATCAGAAAAACAGGGCATTCTGGCTCAAGCATCTTTATCGTTGGCATTGGATCAGCTCTGCAGCCTGCCTAGTCGGCATGTTACTGTTTGCAGCAACAGGCATTACCCTCAACAATGCCACGCATATCGAATCGATACCGGTAGTCGCCAAAAAATCCGCCACGGTGCCAGCGGCTCTTTTAGACCAGATCAAAGCAGAGCCTTCCACTGATAAGGCGGCTCTTCCTAAAGCAACAGCCGATTGGGTTGCTGATGCGATTGGGGTGGAGCTGGCTGGCATCCCTGGTGAGTGGTCAGAGGCTGAGGTGTATTTGTCATTGCCAAGACCGGGTGGTGATGCCTGGTTAGTGATTGATCGTGCCAGCGGCGAGGTAAGCTATGAGCGAACCGACCGCGGCTGGGTTTCCTATTTTAACGACCTGCATAAAGGTCGAAATACCGGCACGGCCTGGAGCTGGTTCCTGGATATCTTCTCAATTGCCGCGCTTGTGTTCTGTATCACAGGCCTATTTATGTTAAGCATGCACGCGGGCAACCGGCCAGCCACCTGGCCCTTGGTTGGCTTGGGCGTGGTATTGCCACTGGTTTTAGTCATTTTGTTCATTCATTAAGTTATTTAATTATTCAATTCGTTATAGGAGAAATCGTCAATGCGTAAATGGGTTCCTGCAATTATGCCAACCTTGATCCCGGCTTTAGTTGCCGCTGTGTTTGCTAATCAAGCGGTCGCTGCTGAAATCAGCCTTAAAGTGACACTGCCTCAAATCAATACCGCTGAATACCATCGCCCTTATGTGGCGATTTGGATTGAAAAGCCGGACCAAAGCGTTGAAAAGAATCTGGCTGTTTGGTATAGCCAAAAGAAAACCGATAAAGGTGAGCAAAGCGATAAATGGTTGAAAGACCTGCGTCAGTGGTGGCGTAAAAGCGGTCGTGAGCAATCTTTGCCAATGGATGGCGTAACGGGCGCTACACGTGCGGTTGGAGAGCATACCTTAACATTTAAAGAGCAAGTGGCTAATTTGCCGGCGGGCCAATACAACATTGCGGTTGAAGCGGCACGTGAAAAAGGCGGCCGTGAGATTGTGCGCGTGCCATTCACCTGGCCGGCTAAAAAAGCGGAAACGCTCAAAGCTACAGGACAGCAAGAGCTAGGCGATATCGTTGTGGATTT
>JAZKEN010000063.1:10723-19057 GCA_040387035.1 Pseudomonadota bacterium
TTACGTTCTGGTTTCCGTGCCAACTGGAAAGATGCCGAGAATAAGCCTAAACGCTTTATGGGCACCGCTGAAGCTCTGGCAAAAGAAGTGCCTGCTGATGCAAAAGAGTTGCAGGTATCAGAAACAGACAGCCGTATGGAAAACTTTGTGACTGTGGGCAAGCCATCTGCGCTGAAAACTACGGGCAAAGGCCTTGAGATGGTGGTTGCTACACATCCCAATGATTTGGTGACCGGTGAGCCGGTTGAATTAAGCTTTTTGGTAGACGGCAAACCGACTGAAGGCGTTGAAGTCGCCATTATTCGTTCCCAATCGCGCTACAGGAACAGCGTGGAAGAAAAAACCTACAAAACAGATAAAAACGGTAAGTTGAAAGTAACCTTACCTGAAGCGGGATTGTATTGGTTAGATGCGGATTTTAAAGACAATAAAGTTTCAAATAAAGTGGCTAAAGAACGTGCATTGGCTTATGTGGTGACGCTGGAAGTATTGCCACAGTAAACGATGCGGCGTGTATTAATACCACAGACCCTGCAAACATTACCGCAGCAATTACCGACCGGTGAGTTGCACACACTAAGCGGGCAGGCCATGGGAACAACCTGGACTGTCCGCTATGTCAACCCTCATCAACAATCGGATATCGCTGTTCGCGCACTGATTGAAAATGAGCTGGATTTAGTCGTGTCGCAAATGAGTACTTGGGAACAAAGCTCTAATCTGAGTGTTTTCAATCGCGCGGATGCCAATACATGGCATAGCTTACCGGCCGCTTTTTTTGCCGTCCTGGATTGTGCATTGAAAATAGCGGCTGATACAGATGGCGCCTTTGATCCAACGGTTGGGCCACTGGTGAACCTATGGGGCTTTGGCCCGCAAGGGCAACGCAGGAATCCACCCGATGAGGCGCAAGTCAATGCCACCCGAGCCTATTGTGGTTGGAAAAAACTCAAACTGGATAGTGAGGGCAGGCGCGCCTTGCAGCCAGGTGGTGTGTATGTCGATTTTTCTGGTATTGCAAAAGGTTATAGCGTTGACAGGGTTGCACAGGCACTGCAAAAATCAGGCCTGGAAAATTACCTGATCGAAGTCGGTGGAGAGCTATACGGCAGGGGCATCAAGCCGGATGGACAACCATGGTGGGTCGCGCTAGAAACATCTCCTGATGCTTCTGCTGTTACGCAATCTGTGGTGGCTCTGCATGCCACGGCTGTAGCGACATCAGGCGATTACCGGCGCTATTTCGAACATAACGGCAATCACTATGCCCATACCATTGACCCCCGCACAGGCTTTCCTATTAACCGCGCAAGCAATGCACTGGTTTCAGTCACCGTGATGCATGCTGAATGCATGGTAGCGGATGCGCTGGCAACGGCTTTTACCGTAATGGGTGTAGAAGCGGCGCTGGCTTACGCAAAAAAGAAAGAGATTGCCGTGTTATTGATTGAACAAAAGGCAGATGGTTTTGCAGAGCATTTCTCCCCTCAATTAATGGCGATGCTGGAATGAACTACTTACTCGCAGGTTTAAGCTTGTTCATCGCCCATCCGGCCTATGCGGCTGGTATAGGCATGCCTCATATCGTCAACGCCGCTATTGTCGTCACCCTCTATGTTATCTTTTGTGCCTGGTTTATCTGGCGTTACCAGAAAAGAACAGCTCAACATGTACTGGAAAATAAACTGGCTAACTCTGGCGCAGGTCTGCGGGACGAAAGTACTATTTTAATTGCTTATGCCAGCCAGACCGGTAATGCCGAGCAGCTCGCCAAAAAGACGGCTGAATCACTTAAAGCAGCAGGATTAGCGATTGAGATACATCCGCTAACTTCAGTCGATACGGCTATGTTGCAGGCTTTTACCCGCGTTTTATTTGTGGTGAGCACGACGGGTGAGGGAGATGCCCCGGATAATGCAGGTAAATTCTTAACGGAAGTCATGCACCGCAATGGTGACTTTCCCGATCTTAAGTATGTCATCCTGGCTTTAGGCGATAGTAGCTATACACATTTCTGCGGATTCGGGCATACACTTGAGGCATGGTTACAGCATTCACACGCGCTACCTTTATTCGATATTGTAGAGGTTGACCGCAATGATGATGGCGCATTAAGGCATTGGCAATATCAACTGGGTGTGCTGGCAAAAGACACTGAAATGGCCGATTGGAACACGCCGGATTACCAGCGCTGGAAACTGGTTAGCCGCATACAATTGAATCAAGGCAGCGTTGGTGCGCCTGTTTACCATTTAAGCTTATCGTCGCAAAAGAAACATATGCACTGGCAAGCGGGTGATATCGCAGAAGTCGGGCCGCGCAATTCATCCCAGTCAGTGGATGCGTTTTTAAAACACCTGGATTTGGATGGTTCTGCTCCAGTGCAGTCAGCTAACATTACGCTAAGTGAGGCATTGCAGGATAAATTGCTGCCGCATGATGAAATTGGTTTTAAGGCACTACATGGCTTGGATAGCGAAGCGATTTTGCTGGCATTAAAAACACTCCCGCACCGTGAATATTCCATTGCCTCTATCCCTCAAAATGGTCGCCTGGAATTGCTTATCCGCCAGACACATTATGAAGATGGTCGCTTAGGTATTGGTTCGGGATGGCTGACAGAGTACGCAGTGATCAAAAGCGATATTGCCTTGCGCATTCGGGAGAACACCGCATTTCATCCGCCAGCGCATGAGATACCATTGATTTTGATCGGCAATGGTACAGGCATTGCAGGATTAAGAGCGCATCTTAAAGCGCGTGTGGCAGCAGGACAAGGCAACAACTGGCTAATCTTTGGTGAACGTCATGCTGAGCACGACTTCTATTTCAGGGATGAGTTGCATGGCTGGCGCAACCAGGGATTGATCGCCAGGCTGGAAACCGCTTTTTCGCGCGACCAAGCTGAGCGTGTATATGTGCAGGACATTGTCAGGTCGGTTGCGCCTGAGATTAAAAAGTGGGTAGAGGACGGTGCTGCGATTTACGTTTGCGGCAGCGCCAACGGCATGGCGCCTGCCGTACATAGTGAACTGCTCGCAAGCCTGGGTGAGGGTACTTTATCTACGCTAACGGCATCTGGCCGCTATCGCCGCGACGTGTATTAATCCCATCATACTCATCTACAACCTTGACGCTATGGTTAACATTCACCATGATGTCATACACTGATATTTTCAGATTGCGATAAATGATCGGTATTTTATTAGCAGCGGGTTACTCACGCCGGTTCGGCATGATGGATAAGCTTTTACAGCCATTGCCGGATGGCCGACCAATCGCCATTGCATCCGCTGAAAGCTTAATACAGGCGATTCCAACTTGTATCGCTGTGCTGAGGGCAGAAAATCAAGTGCTGGCAGAGTCGCTGTTGAGCAGGGGGTTTAATCTTGTTTTTTGCGACGAAGACAAGCAGGAAATGGCAGATAGCCTCGCCACAGCGATTCACTATTCAGCACAATTCCCAGAATCAAATGATGGCTTTGTTATCGCCCTGGCAGATATGCCCTATATCCATACTTCCACCATTAGCGCCGTAGCAGGGCAACTCAATGCAGGCGCAGCAATCGTTATTCCAACCTACCAGGGCCAGCGCGGGCATCCGGTAGGGTTTTCTGCGAAATTCCGCAACGAATTAGAGAGTTTGCAAGGCGATGAAGGTGCGCGTTCCATTATTAAACGCCATTCAAATGCGGTGACTCTTATCGCTTGCGAAGATGCGGGCATCCTGGCGGATATCGATACGCCTGCCGATTTAAAGCAAGCGGATTAAATAATTAGGCGCTGACCGCACAGCCCACATCGCGAATAAAGTGTGTACCCATTTTAAGTTGCTGGGCCCTCACTTGAATCAACTCAGCCAAAATGGCGATAGCGATTTCTGCAGGGGTACGGCTACCAATCTGCAAGCCTACCGGGCCGCGCAAAGTAGCGATCTCAAGCTCATTCAAGTCAAACATGCGCATGCGTTCACGCCGCTTTTCCTGATTTTTATGTGAACCAAGAGCGCCCACATAAAACGCATCCGATTTAAGCGCTTCCAGCAAGGCCATATCGTCCAGTTTAGGATCATGCGTCACGGCGACAATGGCGGTATGCGCATCCGGATTGATTTCCAGCACCACATCGTCCGGCATGCCTTCAATCCAAGTCACGCCTTCTACATGCCATTCATCGCGAATCTCTTGGCGCGGCTCACAGATCAGCACATCAAAATCCAGCACCTGCGCCATACTCGCTAAGGTAGAGCCTAGTTGATTGGCGCCTATAATCAGCAGCCGCCATTGCGGTCCGAAATAAGTGTGAAACCAATCACCTTCGATTTTTGGTAGGCCTTCCGGCAGTACCTGTATCAGCTTAACCTGCCCAGTGCTTAAATTAACCGAACGTTTCATTAGTTTACGCACGTCTAAAGCCTGCACCAGCGACAACAGTTGCGCCGCATCATTTAATGGTTCAGCTACAATCTGCAAACGGCCACCGCACGGAATATTAAAGCGCCGCGCTTCATCCCTGCTAATACCATACTCCATCACAGAGGGCGTTTTGGGCAAGACTTGATTGCGCGCCTTATCGGATAGATCATCCTCAATACAGCCCCCGGAAACGGAACCCACCAAATGCCCGTCTTCGCGTACCACCAGTATGGCACCGGGCAAGCGTGGGGCAGAGCCCCAGGTTTGCAAAACGGTGAATAGGTGCGCTTTGTAGCCGTTTTTCAGCCATTGCAGCGCGTGTGTCAACACTTCCAAGTCAGCCGATTTCATATTGCCTCCCCAGTGCCTAAGCGAGTTGATTGCCAATCGGCAGCGTGCGTATACGTTTACCGGTAGCAGCAAAAATAGCATTGGTTACCGCAGGCGCTACTGGCGGCAGGCCAGGCTCACCGACACCACCCATTTTTTCAGTACTTTGTACGATATACACTTCTACCTTGGGCATATTAGCCATGCGCATCACCTGGTAATCATGAAAGTTAGACTGCTGAACCATGCCATCTTTAAAAGTGATTTCGCTTTGCAAAGCCGCGCCCAAGCCATATGAAACAGACGATTCCATTTGCGCTTTTAATGAATCCGGGTTTACCGCAAGACCGCAATCAATCGCAGAAACGATACGATGCACCTTGATTTCACCATTGCTAACAGACACTTCTGCCACTTGCGCCACAAAGCTGCCAAATGACTCATGTACGGCAATACCGCGGAATACACCTTTGGCTAAGGGTTGATTCCAGCCCGCTTTTTCAGCGGCTAAATTCAGTGCCGCCAGATGCCTTGGATGGTCCTTCAACAAGGCACGGCGATATTCCAGCGGGTCTTTTTTAGCCAGGTTAGCCAACTCATCAATCAGGCTTTCCATGACAAACGCTGTGTGGCTGTGGCCGACTGACCGCCACCAGAGAACAGGCACGCTGGATTTAACGGTGTGCAAGCTCACCTGGTAATTAGGAATGCTTTTTAAATAAGGTGAGTCTGCTGTGCCTTCTACAGAGGTTGCATCAACGCCATCTTTGATTTGAAACGCTTCAAATGGCGTGCCCAACATAATGGATTGACCCACTGCGACGTGCTCCCAGGCCGATGGCATACCATTGGCGTCCAAAGCTATTTTAGCTTTGTGTACGAACATAGGGCGGTAATAGCCGCCTTTCACATCGTCTTCACGGCTCCAAACGGTTTTTACCGGAACGCCAGCGGCTTTGGCCACTTGCACGGCTTCTGATACAAAGTCGGCTGCCGGATTTGCACGCCGGCCAAAACCACCACCCAGGAATAGGGTATGGATTTTGACTTGCTCCGGTTTTAAGCCCAGTATTTTTGCCGCCGCTGCTTGGTCTGTGCCTTGCATTTGCGTACCGGTCCAAATCCCGCAGCCGTCTTTTTCAATCTTTACTGAGCAATTGAGCGGTTCCATTGGTGAATGTGCCAAATAGGGCAGCGCGTATTCGGCTTCAACGAATTTACCGGCTTTAGCCATTGCCGCTTTATTGTCACCGGCTTTTGATGCGATCAAGCCGGTAGTTGCAGCCATTTTTTTGTACTCAGCCAATAAAGCTTTTGAATCCAGACTGGCATTTTCGCCCAGATCCCAATCCACTTTTAGCGCCTCACGGCCTTTTTTTGCCGCCCAGTAATTGTCGGCAATCACGGCAACACCAGTCGGCACTTGCACCACTTGGCGTACACCTTTTATCTGTTTGGCAGCAGCTGCATCAAAGGTTTTAACTTTTCCGCCAAACACCGGTGAACGTGCGACCATCGCTATCATCAGGCCATCAAAGTGGATATCCTGGCCAAAGATGGCCGTGCCATTTATTTTTTCAGGGCCATCAAGGCGCTTGGTGGCTTTGCCAATGATTTTCCAGTCTTTGGGGTCTTTAAGCGTAATCGCTTTCGGCGTTTCCAGTTTGGCGGCTGCCTCTGCCAGGTCGCCATAAGGGATTTTTTTATCACCACTGATGACAAAGCCGTTTTCAGTTTTTAAGGTATCAGCAGCAACTCCCAATTCTGTTGCGGCAGCATTTATAAGCAACGCGCGCGATAAGGCGCCCGCCTGGCGGTAACGGTCGAATTCAGACCAGGTGGTAGAAGAGCCGCCTGTAATCTGCAGGCCATAAGCCGTGTGAATATATTCAGGTGCGGCAGAAGCATGTTCTACCTTGATTTTGCTCCAGTCTGCATCCAGCTCTTCGGCAATCAGCATGGGCAGCGTGGTCCAGATGCTTTGACCCATCTCGCTGTGCGCCAGCATCACGGTGATCGTGTTATCGGTACCTATGCGTAAAAAAGCATTGGGCGAGGGTAGTTTTGCGGCATCCTTGGCGGCGTCAGGGGCTGTATCAGCCACAGAGCCAGGCATTAAGAAACGCTTGGCATGAGGGATAGTAAAACCAATAATCAGGCCGCCTGCAACGAGCGCAGTGGCTTTAATAAAGGTACGTCTGGACATGTTTAAAGGCGCATTCATGGTCGGCTCCTTAAGCTAATTTGCGGGCAGCGTTGTGAATGGCCGCACGGATGCGCGGATAGGTACCACAGCGGCAGATATTGCCAGTCATTGCCGCATCGATATCGGCATCGCTTGGTTTCTGATTGGTGGCGAGCAGGGCGGTGGCCGCCATGATCTGCCCGGATTGGCAATATCCACACTGCACCACATCAATTTCACTCCATGCAGATTGCACCGCCTGACCGATTTTCTGGTTTTGCATGTCCTCAATGGTGGTGATTTTCTTGCCGGCTGCGGCGCTGACTGGCGTGATGCAGGAACGAATCGCTTGCCCATCCAGGTGCACTGTACAGGCACCGCACAGCGACATGCCGCAGCCAAACTTGGTGCCGGTTAAATGTAAAACATCCCGCAGCGCCCATAGAATCGGCATATCATCTTGTACATCGAGTTGTTGTTCTTTGCCATTGATATTCAACGTAATCATGCTGTCTGGCTCCTTGATTTTCGTTATGCTTGGTTATTATTATAAAAATTCATTTGTTCAGGCAACATAATCGCATAGTGTAAGTAGCCATAATATGGAATAATTTGGAATTGATAATTCCAAATTATGGATTAATTGTTTCAATTCATTAAATCATGCAAAATCAACTTGAAATGCTGCGTATTTTTAAAGTCGTGGCAGAATCCGCTAACTTCAAAGAAGCCTCTGTCAGGCTTGGTATTTCGCCGCAGTCGGTCACGCGTGCCATCAAAGAACTTGAAGAACGTTTAGGTGAGCCCCTGTTCTACCGAAGCACGCGCAATACGACTATTACCGAATTCGGTAAGCAAATCGCACTTAAGGCTGAAAGCTTGGTTGAAGGGGTGGATACCTTATTTCAATCCAGTAAAAACGCCAACCCGCAGCGCGTTGAGGGCATAGTGAAAATTACCATGCCCAATTCCTTGGGCCGGCAATATCTGTTGCCTGCGCTAACCGATTTCTTAAAAGAACATCCCGGCATTCAGTTTGATTTAAGGTTTTCTGACCTTATAGATAATGTGGTTGCTGACCAGATGGATATCGGCGTGCGCGTTGGTTTTTTTAGCAATAATCGCAATGTGGCCAGGCGCGTCAATGACGTCAAGTTTTATATCGTTGGTTCGCCGGAGTTGATTGCAAAAACAGGCGTCCCTGAGACAGTAGATGATCTTTGCCGCATGCCCTATACCGGCTTGATTGACCACAATACAGGCAGGATGTGGCCCTGGTCTTTTGCCAATGCGCCCGATTGTTTTCCGACGGCCCCCAGCTTTGTGACGGATGACCCGGAGGCTGAACTGGGCGCGGTATTAGCGGGAATCGGCTATGCGCAACTTGGGGATTTTTTATGCGAA
>JAZKEN010000063.1:19157-62199 GCA_040387035.1 Pseudomonadota bacterium
CTCATCAGCCGGATGGACTTAACCCCTAAATCCAGCAATATTTCCGCAGCGGTGTCGAATGAGCGGCTATCCACCGGTAATCCCAGCGCAATATTGGCTTCAACGGTATCCAAGCCTTGATCTTGTAGTGCATATGCGCGAATCTTATTCGCCAGGCCAATGCCGCGGCCCTCATGGTCGCGCAGGTAAATAATGACACCTTTACCTTCTTCTGCAATCAACTGTTGAGCGAGTTTCAACTGCTCTCCACAATCGCAACGTTTAGAGGCAAATATATCGCCCGTTAAGCACTCGGAATGCACCCTGGTCAGTACGTTTTCTTGTGAATCAACCTGGCCCATCACTAATGCAACATGCTCCGCTGCCGATGTATTATCCGTATACAAATGAATGAAATAGTCACCAAATTCGGTCGGTAATTTGGAGCTTGAAACTCTGGTCACATTGCTCATTTATGTCTTTTAAATCTCATGTTTGGTTATTATCTAAGCGCATTGATAGCGCCCATTTTAATTAGCTTGGCCCTGATGATATTGCGGCTAACACCTAATAGTTTAGCGGTCTGCAACTGATTGTTATGGCAATAACTGTACGCCGCTTTTACAATTGTATCTTCAAAATGCTCATAAAGATTATCCGGGCCCGATTCAAACAACTGATGTAGTGCATCTTGGTATTAATAAAATCAGGCAGATACGACAATTTTTAAATATTATCATGCTGGTTTATAAGCAATATGCTCTACGGGTGCTTGTTACACAGCAACAAAAAATGGCTTTGTGGATTTTCAGTTTCGCCAACCGGTTAACCGCTGAATTTGTGGGGATGATTTGGGAAGGAACTGTGTTATGTACGATTACGTACATAAAAATTGCCGCATATAGAATAATATGCGGCATGGCCTTAATAGCATCTGCAAACATTCAACATTTAAACTTGTCCATTGATGATAGTTTAAAAATGGACACAGTTTTAAATGGCACTAAATAATCAATACATAAACAAAGCCAATCTGATTGCTGGCTTGGTGGCGAGTATTATTGTTGCGCTTGTCTTGTGCGAGCATGCGGGCTGGCCGTTTCTGGCCGATCCTTTGCAAAAACAATTGTCTACGCTGCTCAATCGCAAGCTAAGTTTTACTAGCACTGCAGGCAATTTGGCCAAGACTGAGCAGGGCTATGTTCAAACGCCTGATAAGGAATCTTTCCGGCTGACTTTATTAGGCGGGCTTAAAATAAATTCAGATGGATTGAATATTGCGGCGCCGGTTTGGAGTGAAAAGCCGCATTTTATCCAGGCCGAAAATGTCAGGCTTCAACTGCGGTATATCGATTTATGGCGTGCCTACCGCGGCCAAGCCATTCATATCAAAAGCCTGCAGGCTAGCTATCTGGATGGGTACCTTGAGCGAAAAGCAGATGGCCGCGCATCCTGGCAATTTAAAGACAAACCGACAGACCCCGACCAACCCTTACGTCTGCCTACGTTTGACCAATTGATATTAGCAAATGGCTTGCTCCATATTGATGACGTGCCGCTTAAGTCCAAGATTGAGGCTAAGGTTGCATTGAACGATAAGCTCGCTAACCAGCGCCTCAAGCAAAAAGCCAGCCGATCCAATAACAATATCCTAACGGCCAGCGCTACAGGACGCTATCAATCATTACCATTAAAAATGGAGTTAACTACAGCCAGCGAAGTACTGACGACTACGCAAAAATCAGGAAAATTTCCGGTTGCAATGAAGTTGAATGCCACGGTTGGCCGCTCTAGCCTGGTTTTTAAGGGTGCTACCGCTAATGCGATGCGGTTAAACAGTTTTGCCGGTGACTACAAATTAAAAGGATCCTCACTGGCGGCATTCGGTGATTTGCTGAGGGTTACCTTGCCAACCACGGCGGCATTCAATACGCATGGATCAATTGAAAAACAAGATTTACTGTGGCGCGTCAAAGTGGATCAAATCACCATTGGCGAAAGCATTTTAAATGGCGACTTTTCATACGACAAAGGATTAAAAACGCCCCTGCTTAAAGGCAAGCTGGGCGGGAAAAAACTGGTCATCACCGATTTAGGCCCTGCATTCGGTGCCGACAGTGTGGCAAAAAACTCCAGCAAGGTGCTGCCACGGCGTCCGTTTGATTTGGCTTCCCTACGCAGGATGAACGCAGATGTAGGCATCAACATTCAATATTTAGATTTGAAAACACGACTCTTAGAGCCGCTTAAACCTTTGCAAGCGCATCTTCAGTTAAAAAATGCAGTGTTGGCCATCAATAATATTAAGGCATCTACCGCTGATGGAAGACTGACAGGCGATATCAGTTTAGATGGCCGCAGCTCAAAAGCCCTGTGGGATGCCGATCTGGGCTGGAGCGGTGTGCGCCTGGAGCGATGGATAAAGCAGACTCGCAAGGACAAATCACCGCCCTATGTTTCGGGCAAATTGAACGGCAAAGCGATTTTAAAAGGTCAGGGAAAATCCACGGCTGAGGTGCTGGCCAGCTTAAGCGGCAATATTCGCAGTGAGTTGCATCAAGGCTCAGTCTCACATTTGGGTATTGAAGTGGCAGGCATCGACCTGGCACAGTCTGTGGGCTTGTTAATTAAAGGTGATGACGCTTTGCCAGTGCAATGCGCGGTGGTGGATTTGCAGGCTAAAGACGGTGTGTTTAGACCGCGCGCAATGGTGTTAGATACCGCTGACACCACAGTTTGGGTAGAGGGCTCGCTATCGCTGGCGGCTGAGACGCTTAACCTGCGCGCCATGGCTTTGCCTAAAGACTTCAGCCCGCTTACTTTACGCACGCCAGTAAATGTGACCGGCACTTTTTCCAACCCGAATGTTTCACTAGAGAAAAAACCGGTCGCTCTAAAATTGGGCGCTTCGGTGTTGCTGGCTATCTTGAATCCTCTGGCTGCCGTCATCCCCTTGTTAGATAACGGTGACAATAAAGAAGCCAAGCAGCGTGCCGCTGGTTGCTTGGCCATGATGCAGAAAAACAAGGCAGCGCCCATAAAAACACCAACCAAAAATAAGTAAACCCCAGCAAGCTTTAATCCCGATTATCGCCTTGAGTGTTGTGTATCGTACAGACCGTTCAAACCATTAAACCTATTCTGAAAGCACAAATTAAGCACTTTAATTTGATTAAATTTTAATGGAGAGAAGCAAAATGAATGTAATTACAGGCTTGTTTAAAGATCAAAATAGTGCAGAAAACGCTTACAAATCGGCTGCTGAGATGGGTTACTCCAGCGACGAGATTAATGTGGTCATGTCAGAAGAAACACGTAAAAAATATTATGGCCAGGACGCTACGCTAGAAACCGAAGTAGGTAATAAAGCCGCAGAAGGTGCTGCCATTGGCGGCGCACTGGGTAGCACGGTAGGCGCGATTGCAGCGGCTATTGCGGCCGTAGGCACTAGTTTGGTACTGCCAGGCCTGGGTTTGGTAATTGCTGGCCCGTTAGCGGCAGCCGTTGCTGGCGCTGGTGCCGGCGGTGTTACGGCTGGTTTGGTAGGCGCATTGATCGGTTGGGGCATTCCGGAAGATCGCCTTAAGGAATATGAGCAGGGAATCAACGATGGCGGTATCTTAATCGGTGTAAAAGCCCGTTCTGATGAAGATGCGCGCCGATTTGAAAGCGACTGGAATCGTAACGCGGAATAATGTTACAAGGCCGTTAATCAATAGGTAATAAAAAATCCTCTTTTACAGAGGATTTTTTATTGGCTTGTGACTTTAACTACGTAACATCACATCTTATTTTTGTATATTTTGCCCGGATTTCGCCCAATCGCTAGATAACTGTTTAGTGAATTGCCTGAGTTTCTCCAAGGCTTGGGTGACTGCCAAATTCGATGCCCGGACGCCGCCAATCGGGTCATCGCTTTCAGCAGAGACGGTCTCATCGAATTGACGTAAAGCAATCACTTGGTTTGTTGAGCTATCGATAACGGTTACCCTTAAAGAAAACAAAACTTGGCTGGGATTGGTATTGAAATTTTGTACCAACCTGATCAGTTCTGACTCTAACCTTAAATCGGTTTTAACTGCAGCCAGCTTTGGCAATACCGCTTTGAAGGCATGGGTTTGTTCTATGGCTTTCACCATTAAGGGCTGCAGCATATCTGAAGGCGTATCCAGCCATTCATTGCGTGCAAAGTACTCTAAGCGATAGGCTGAGCGTGTATACATCATATGGCGCGTATCGAAACCAGCGGCGGCCTTTGGTGTATTGATGATCAATGTTGGCAAGTTCTGCTCAGTGTTCAATGCACTGACCGCCTCTGAGTCCGCTTGAATACTATCCAATGAATAATAAGCGGTGTTAATTGGCGGCTTGGGCAGCAGGCTAGAGCAGCCGCTGACAAACAGGCCTATCAACAGCGGGCTTAGTCTAAGTAGCAATCGGTTTGTCATGGTGATACGCTTTCAGGTGATGTCTCGCCAGGGCCGTTTGGCACAGCGCTACGGCCACGCAGCAAGCTGGCCGGATCGCGTTCCGTCTGCTCGCTTAAGCGTTTTAATGAGGCAGATAAAGCATTCAGCTCAGCCAATAAACGCTGCACTTCCGGCAAGGTTTCGGCTGTATAGCGGTCAACATTGTTGCCCACGGATGTGACGGTTTTTCCGGCATTGGTGCTGGCAATAGCTGCCTCATCGGCGGCTTTTTCAATGGCGGCAGCGCTTTTATTGATTTGCGCAATAGTGACAGTTAGCTGATCGGCCACCGGTTGCATCTTGTCAATCAAGGGGTTTAATTTTTCAGTTGCACGCGCCGTATTGTCGGCGGCACGCGCGGCATTGACGATACCTGCATCAATCTCAGTTTTTCGCTGCGCAATCGTTTTGGAGACGATGGCAATGTCGGCAAGAGCGCTTTTAAAAGCTTCACGGTTTTCGATACTGAGCAAGGAATCAATGGTACTGGAAGTATTATCCAGTTTAGCCAGTACGGTAGTGAGTATGTTTTCCAGGCGCGTACTTAAAGACGGTTTGGTTTGAATCACCGGATACTTTTCCTGGCCACTTGCCACCAAAGGCAGTGCGTCTTGGGCACCACCATCCAGCTCCACGTAGGCGATCCCTGTCAGGCCTTGCGTTTTCAGTACGGCAACGGTATCCACCTTGATGGGGGTACCGCGCTCTATAGCAAAAACCAACCTGACGCGTTCCGGGTTGCTGGGGTCTAGTTGGATATTTTGCACTTTACCCACATCCACGCCGTTGTACTTGACGGGCGCATTTAAGTTAAGGCCGGCTACCGATTCTTCTACGATCGCCAAATACAAATCGTATTTTTTCTGCAAGGAGCCGCCGGAAGCCAGCCATAGTATGGCAACAATAAGCAGGGTGCCTAACAGTATGACAAAAGCCCCTACAGCGGCATAATTTACTTTGGTTTCGATGATATTTCCTTAAGGGTGCATGGTTTTTTCAGGAGTTTTTTGTCTTTTATTTTTATAGGCATTCTGCTCTTGTGCGAATCTTGCGCGTGGGCTGTCAAAAAACATTTTAACCGCAGGATTGTCGCTTTTGGATAGCGCTAACATGGAGTCGACCTCTTGCACTTTGCCGTCTGCCAGCACCGCCACACGGTCAGCTACTTGCCACAATAAATCCAGGTCATGCGTAATCATCACAATGGTCAATCCAAACTGTTCACGCAAATGCAACACCAGTTCATCTACGCCTGCAGCGCTGACTGGGTCTAGCCCCGCAGTTGGTTCATCCAGAAACAGTAGTTCCGGATCCAGCGCGATTGAGCGTGCCAGCGATGCACGCTTCATCATACCGCCGCTAAGCGCAGAAGGAAACTGCAAGCTGGCTTCTGGTTTCAGGCCTGTCATGGCCAGTTTGGCATCGGCAATCGCATCGATTTCTGTATCGGAAAGCCTTGTATGCTCACGCAATGGCAAGCCAACATTTTCCTTGACGGTTAATGCGCCAAATAAGCCACCATTCTGAAACATCACGCCCCAGCGTTTACACAGGGCCAGTGCGTCCTCTTCGCTGATGTCTTGCAGGTTGACCCCTAAAACCTGGATGGATCCGCTGCTGGGCTTTTGCAATAAGATCATTTCGCGTAACAAGGTGGATTTACCAGAGCCACTGCCGCCAATAATGGCAAAAATCTCAGCACGATAGACGGTTAAATTTATATCGGTGTGCACAATATTGTCACCAAAGCGGGTTGAAACATTACGCATTTCAATCACGCTTTCGGTAGCGGCATTGCTGGCTGGAGTATCCATAAACTATTAGAGATCCAGCATGCTAAAAGCCACAGAGAATAGCGCATCGGCCACAATCACCAGGAAAATGGATTGCACTACACTGCGGGTTGTTTGACGGCCTACGCTATCGGCACCACCCCTGGTTCTAAAGCCTTGAAAACAGCCAACCATGGCGATAATCACGGCAAATACCGGGGCTTTTCCAACCCCAATCATAAATGCGGTAGGGCTCACGGCTTTAACGAATCGGTCTAAAAACTCAACAAAGCCCACATCCAACTGTTGTTGTGCCATCAGCATGCCGCCAAATACGCCCAGAGCATCCGCAAAAACAGTGAGCAGTGGCAGGGCAATAACCAATGCGATCACTTTTGGCAACACCAGCAGCTCTTGCGGCGATATGCCCAGAGTGCGCATGGCGTCGATTTCTTCTGTTACCGACATTGTGCCAATTTGTGCTGCATAAGATGAGCCTGACCGCCCAGCCACAATGATCGCCGTCATTAATGGCGCAAATTCGCGCAACATCGATAGGCCAACCAAGTCTGCCACAAAAATATTGGCGCCGTATTGCCTCAGCTGACCAGCCCCTTGGTAGGCAACTACGATACCTAATAAAAAAGACAACAAGCCTACTATGGGCAGGGCATCAAAGCCGGCAATACGGATATTGAATAGGATAGGTCTCCAGCGTATGCGGCGCGGCTGGGTGATGCTTTTTACCAGTGTGATTGCTGTTTCGCCAATAAAGCTGAGCGCTTCGGTCAAATCATTAAGCAGGAAAATGCTGCTTTTTCCAACACGCTCAAAAAGATTAGGTGCGGCAATTGTCATTTTAGCTAACTTGTTTGGCTTGTGGTGTTGAATTACTTAGTTTTGGCCTGCTTAGTGAAGTCATTTACTGATTAAAGCATGGCTGGCTGCTGCAAGCAACAACGTTTTAAATAAGCTTGGCGCCGGGATTTTGATTGGATAAAAAGGCATGCAATGCATAACATATTATCAAATTATTGCCGTTTTTAATCTGTACGATAGCGTACAGATAATAGGCTTTAGGCCGTTTCAACCATCACATCATGTCGTTGTAGGTGCTGTTGTCGGCCTCATAACAAACACAAGAAGCCGCTTTTAAGCCATTCATATCATGAATAATGACGCTGCCACGGATATAGCTGATTAAGTTTTTACGCTGTAAGGAACCGGCGGCTTTAGTCACACCCACACGGCGCACACCTAGCATTTTGGCTAGCTGATCTTGCGTGATATGGATTTCGTCAGATTGCGAGCGATGTTGAAACATCAATAACAGTCTTGCCAAACGTCTTTCTAACAAGTGAAAAAGATTACAAGCGGCGATTTGCAGTGCCTGGTTGTAAACCACATTAGCATAGCGATTCAATACCAGGCTGAGCGCTGGCTTAAGCTCTATTTGCTGCGTAAAAATAGCCGCTGGAATGCGCATCGCAAAGCCCGATTTTTGCACCACGGCGCGACAAGGCCTGATGTTGATACCCAATAGCAGGCTAATGCAGATCATTCCCTCATTGCCAATCAGGGTAACCACCCAGTACGGGCTGCCGGAAATCTGTTTTTCCCATGAAACAATACCTTCAACAGGGAAGTAGACATAGCTAATTACATCGCCAGGATTGCTAAGCACCTCACCCAAATTAATGCTCACCAATTCGCAATGGCCCAAGAAATTTTGGCGGCAATTGTCGGTAAGTAGATTTAATAAGCGGTTACTGCCAAAGGCAGTTGAGTTGGTTAACACGTGGTTTTTCCTTTTTTGGCACTGTTCTATTTCTAAAAGGCAACAGGCGGCAAAAGGAAAATTCATGACATTTCCGAATGTCGGAGGCTACATGGAATTACAGTCTGATACTGAAGCTTACTAAATAGAGAATATACGTCTGTTCGTTAGCAAACATAACAGATGCTAATTTAGTTATGGGCCTGAAAAGGTATATGTGCGCTAACAGACTGACTTTATTGGTAAATAAATGAAATTAATGTGCGGAAGCGAACAGACCTTAAATTGCCTGGCGTGTAGCTTAAAAAAGAGAAATAAACTTTTTAAAGACAAAAAAATGGATGATTTAATAAAACAAGCCCTGCAAACTGTGACGCATTTATGCAGTGATACCGGGTTAAAAAAACATCAACTGCCAGCTTTAAAATATGACTATGCCGCTCTAGAGCCATACATTGATTTACGTACCATGATCCTGCATCACGATAATCATCATTCGGGCTATGTGAAAAAACTCAATGAAGCTTTATCGGCTTACCCTGAATTACAAATCTACTCGGCATTATGGTTATTGTGTCATTTGGATAAATTACCGGAATCGATCAAAACGGCGGTGCACCATAATGCAGGCGGCCATGTGAACCATAGCTTGTTTTGGAATGCCATAAAGCCTTTTAGCTTCAGCGAGCCCAAGGGTATTCTGCGTGAGGCGATCAATCGCGATTTTGGTAGCTTAGGTGAATTTAAAAAACGTTTTGAAGAAGAGGGCGCCAAGCTGTTTGGTTCTGGCTGGGTGTGGTTGGTAAAAGACTTTGAACCCGACAGCAGGCTGCACATTATCACGACCCAGGGCCATGACCATCCATTGATGCAAAACCTGGTTCCTATCCTGTTAAACGATGTGTGGGAACACGCCTATTACCTGCAATACGAAAACCGTCGCAACGATTACCTAAAGGCCTGGTGGTCAGTACTGGATTGGGAGCAAGCCACGTTTTGCTATAAAAACGCCGGTAGCTCGGTTGATGAGATTCTAGCCGCGCAGAACAAACAGTTTCAAGCGACCAGTTAACAAAAAAAAGCGAGATATGTGTGTTATCACACCGACGCCTTATTGGCTAAGATTTAATCTTAACTGGTTTGCCGCAGCAATCAAAAGGCAAATCATTATTGGATTATTTGAATGGAGTGCCACGATGAATTGGGATCAAATTGAAGGTAACTGGAGCGTGTTTAAAAGCAATATTAAGCAGCACTGGGAAAAAATAACCGATGATCAGTTAGACTCAATAGCCGGCAAACGCGACCACCTGGCTGGCAAAATTCAAGTGATGTACGGTATTAACCTGGAAGAGGCAGAACATCAGCTATCCGATTGGCAGGACAAGCAAATCGACATTGACGGGCAGCCTTACCAGTCCAAACCGTTTATCAAAAAGTAGTACCGGCATTAAGCCTCATTGCTTGAGTCATTCTCGGAAAGTAGCGCAGCAAATTGCGTTGCATTGATTGCCGGGCTAAAGAAGTAGCCTTGGCCTTCTTCGCACTGGTGTTTTTTCAGGAAATCCAACTGCAGCTGGTTTTCAATACCTTCAGCAACGACTTTTAACTGAAGGCTATTACCCATGCTGATGATGGCGTTGACAATGGTCACATTATCCAAGGTTGATTCGATGTTTTTGATAAAGGATTGGTCAATTTTAAGAACATCGATTGGAAAATGTTGCAGGTAACTTAAACTGGAATAACCCGTACCAAAATCATCCACTGCCAGCTTGATGCCTATTTCCTTAAGCTGCTGCAAAATAGCAGTACTGGCGTGGGCATCACGCATTAATACACTTTCGGTTATCTCAAGCTCCAGGCAAGCGGCGGGTAATTGAGTTTCAATCAATATAGCACGCACGCCATCCACAAAATCTTTCTGCAAAAACTCCTTTGCGGAAATGTTAACGGCAACCTTAAGCGCCGGCAGGCCAGCATCTAGCCAGCTTCTGGCTTGCTTACAGGCTTCGCTAAGCACCCATCTTCCAATCGGTATAATCAAGCCAGAATCTTCTGCGATGGCAATGAATTTTTTAGGCTCAACGTCTCCCCATTCATCGTGTTTCCAGCGTATTAACACTTCAACCCCGGTAATCTTCTTGGATTCCAGATTCACTTTTGGCTGGTAGTGCAGGAAAAAATGCTGTTTTTCAAAAGCAATACGCAGGTGCGCCTCAATCATCAGCCTTTGCACAACCAGCGTATTCATTTCAGGTTTGAAAAACTGGTAATTGGCGCGGCCTTTCTCTTTAGCAAAATACATGGCCGTATCTGCGCTTTTAATCAGGGTTTCTGCATCTATTCCATCGTTAGGGTAGAGGCTGATACCAACGCTGGTAGTGATGTGTAGATTGCTTTTATTCAATATATACGGCAATTTAAGCTCATCCAGGACTTTCTGCGCCGTTAACGCAGCATCTTCACCATGTTTGATATCCGCCAATAAAAGAATAAATTCGTCACCGCCTTGCCTGCTCACCGTGTCAGCATTGCGCACGCAGTCGCTTAATCGCTTGGCGACCGATTGCAGGAGCTTGTCGCCGGTCGCATGTCCCAGGGAATCGTTGATTTGCTTGAAGTTATCCAAATCTAAAAAAAGCAGGGCCACTTTTGTTTCGTTTCGATCGGCTGTTGCAATCGCCTGTGCAATACGGTCATTAAGCAAGACACGGTTAGGCAAATTGGTTAAAAAATCATGTTGCGCCAAATGTGCCATTTTCATGGACATCGCTTTAGCCTCGCTTATGTCATGAAATACCACTACTACACCGGTAAGCTGTCCTGTTTCATCGTGAATGGGTGAAGATGAGTCTTCAATAGAAATTTCGCTGCCATCGCGTTTGATTAAAACCGTATCCGCCGCTAAACCTGTCGCCATATCCGATTTCAGTACCATTGTCACCGGATCAGGTGCGGCTTTGCGTGTGGTGCCGTTGATGATATTAAACACCTGGGTGCTGGGAAGGCCGAATGCTTCTTTACTTGACCAGCCGGTGAGTTTTTCTGCTGCAAAATTGAGGTAATTGATATTGCCAAGCATGTCGGTGTAAAAAACCGCATCGCTAATCGAATTTAGCGCAATTTGTGCGCCGTTTTCGTCAGCATCTGAAGTCGCCATTTTATTCACTGGCTTACGGACAACTCTTTTGAGTTTAATGGTGCTATAAGCTAATTCATCATTTGGAATAATTCTAGTTCTTGTGACTTTGCCCACAATTTTTTTAACCAGATTATTCATAAAGTACTGCTTTCAATAGCCTGCTGAATGGATTTTTCATACATTCATTATCCGCAGGTATAAAAAGCAGTCTGTGCATTAGCGCACACAAAAAGCTTAATTAAAAGACGTTAATAACGGGCGATTTTTTACAAAACATAGCGGCTAATTATCTGGCAATGCCGTGCAATGTTGGCAATAAACGATCAAATTCTAATTTAACCACCCCATAGCATTCGCAACTGCGTAATTCCAGGTTAAGCCTATCAATCACGGTGATTTTGCCGCGGGTATATTGAATCAAGCCGGCTTTTTGTAATTTACGCGCTGCTTCGGTTACACCCTCACGGCGCACGCCCAGCATATTGGCAATTAATTCTTGCGTCATCGCGAGTTGGTTACTGGCCAACCTATCCAGGCTTAACAATAACCAGCGGCATAATTGCTGCTCAACCGTATGATGTCGGTTGCAAACCGCGGTTTGCGCCATTTGCGTGATCAATGCCTGCGTATAGCGCAACAGCAAGCGCTGCACGGGGCCTGCACGATTAAATTCAGCTTTCAGTAAATTAGCTTTAAGCCGGTAACCAAAACCGGCACTTTGCACCACTGCGCGGCTCGGCGTAGTTTCGCCACCCATAAAAAGTGAGATGCCTAATATACCTTCATTGCCCACAATCGCGATTTCAGCGGAGGCACCGTTTTCCATCACGTACAGAAGCGAGATGATGGAAGTAGTGGGGAAGTACACATGATTCAATTGTTCGCCGGATTCGTACAACACCTGACCTAAAGTCAGCTTGATAAACTCCAAATTTGGGAATAGTCGATCGTATTCACTGTTTAGAAGGGCATCTAGTAAATGATTTTGGCGAGGATCGGACACAATTGTCATAAAAACTTTTATATAAACTGAACTTTATTATAAAACGTTTATACAGCCGAATATGTTCGGTAAGCAACTTATAGAAAAAATAGATATTTATGATTTTTATGTACGGAGGCGTACAGACACGATACGGGCGGTGACTAAAATCGTAATCAATCTATTCACGCATTTACTGTGAAAAAGCAGCGAATTTGTGAGCAGACTTTCTGATCATTTTTAGGAGCTATGTTTATGAATCTTTAAATGCCGAGAAGCCCAATCAATTGAGCAAATATCTATACAGCCATTTTATTTTTAGAAACATTAAAAATAAAATGGTTTGTTTTTTGTAGCGTGCTAAAAATTAACCTGACAAGCTAACGGTAAAGCTAGCCTGGCAGATTAAAATAACTATGATCGCTTAATTGGTGCCAGTTGTGGTTCCGTTTACAGGGCCTTCTTTTGTAACATCCACGCTGCCATTTTTGCTCTCACCACTGGTTGTACCAATCGGTTTGTTGTTCATTGAGCTTTTGTAACTTACGCCACCTTCAGTTTGTTCCATGCTACCGTAGGTTTTCTCATGGTGCTTCATATACTCGTCCCTGGAAACCATGCCGTTATTGTCGGTATCCATCATTTTCATTTCGCTGTTACTGCTATTCGACGTATTTTTCTTCATGGTTTTGGTGCTGTTTTTCTTATCCATTACTTTGTCTTGCTGTTTGATCTGAGGGGTATTTGAAGTGCCCATGGCGCTGCCATCATCCTTATTCTCCGGAGTGGTAGCAGCGCTGGCGGATAGCGCACCAATTAAAAAAGCTGTCGAAACGGCGCTTGTTAAGGCGCATTTAATCAATTTGTTCATGGTAAATCCTTTAAGTAGTAAAAAAAGTAGTGCAGTCAAGATGACATTTTTCATGTTAGGGATGACAAAATTGAGCGTCTGTGCGTTAACGAACTCTGTACACAATTAAATAATCGCCGCTATTTGGCATAAAGATTACTCATTAATCCGCTCAATTTTCTCAATATATTTTCTTTTGCATAAGCTGGTTTACGGCTTTAGAACTTTCAAAAGTTAAGTTTTATGTTCGCTAACACACAGACGCAAATTTTTTAGTATCGCATGCTTAGTTCAAGTAATTTTGCAGGCATTCATACAAGTTTAATCCGTCACTTTTAATTGAGTTAAGAATAAGATTAGGCGCTCTATATCATTGATTTATTAAGAACTATTTACATAGATTCTTAACATTCATCAATAGGCTGAATGCTGTATTTGAATTTTAAAGGACTCACCAAAATGACCGCCATTCGTTCTGGATTTTCACCTCTTGTCTACCATTCAGACTATGAGGTGCCTGAGGAAGAAGAAGCTCAAACCCGTGAAAACCTGATGACAACATTGCGTGGCATTTCTGAAAAAACTTGCACAGGCTCAGGTCACGCCACGCGCAGTGTGCATGCTAAAAGCCATGGTTTATTGCTAGGTGAGTTGCAGGTATTAGATGGCTTACCGCCGTACTTGGCGCAAGGCATATTTGCCAAAGCAGCAAACTTTCCTGTCGTGATGCGTATTTCGACTATCCCGGGTGATATCTTGGATGACAATGTATCCACGCCACGCGGCTTTGCCATCAAGCTGGTAGGTGTTGAGGGTGAACGCTTGATGGGCACCGAAAGCGCAGTGACTCAAGATTTTGTATTGGTCAACGGACCTGCTTTTTTAACTCCAGGCCCACGGCAATTTTTATCCAAGCTTAAATTATTAGCGGTTACAACCGATAAAGCGCCGGCGTTAAAAAAAGCCTTATCAACGGTTTTACAGGGCACAGAAAAACTGATAGAGGCGGTAGGTGGTGAGAGTGCCACCATTAAAACCATTGGCGGGCACCCCGAAACCCATGTGTTGGGGGAAACCTATTTTAGCCAGGTGCCGATTATGTATGGCGATTACATGGCCAAAATTTCAATAGCACCCGTATCCGATTCGCTACTGCAACTGAAAAATGCGCCGGTTGATCTTAATGATAAGCCCAATGGCTTACGTGAAGCGGTGGTGGATTTTTTTGCCAGTAATACAGCCCAGTGGGAGCTGCGTGTGCAACTGTGCACAGATTTACAGGCAATGCCGATTGAAGATGCCTCTGTGGTGTGGCCAGAAGAACTAAGCCCTTATATCGCTGTGGCCCGCATCACGGCCAAACCGCAACAGGCGTGGAGTGAAGAGCGCTCTAAAATAGTCGATGACGGCATGTCATTTAGCCCTTGGCATGGCATTGAAGCACACAGGCCTATTGGTTCGATTATGCGCGTGCGCAAGCTGGCGTATGAAATGTCGGCGAAATTTCGCGCGGAGCATAACAGGGTATCCATGGTTGAACCTGCGAGTTTGGACCATTTTCCTGACTAGGCATGCCTAGGCAACTTTTTTGAAACGTCACACAAGGAATAAATTAAAAATGAAGATTCAAGCACAAAAAACGCAAGAGCTTACGCAACTTGGTGAGTTGATAGAAGAGATGTCAGTCTGTATGTTAAGTACCATAGATGACGAGAGCTTGATTATCTCAAGGCCAATGTCACCGCAGGAAATGTGCGAGCAGGGTGCCATCTGGTTTTTAACCGATATTCATTCATCTAAAGTCAGGCACTTGCAACTGATGAACCTTGCCTATTCTAATGAAGGTCAAGGCACCTATGTATCGATTTCCGGCCATGGCGAAACCATTACCGACCGCGCGCGCATTGAGGCTTTATGGACACCATTTGCCAAGCCCTGGTTTCCTGAAGGGGTGGATTCAGCCAATCTGTCCGCATTGAAATTTGTTCCGCATATTGCCGAATACTGGGATGCGCCGAATAGCAAGATGGTACGTATGTTTGCAATGGCGGCATCCATAGCCGCCGCCAAGCCAATTGGTATGGGAGAGCACGGTAATATCAATATATCTTGATAAGGATTCGAAAGGATTCGATATGAATACTATTTTTCATGCACTGGCTGCAGTCATGCTATTAAGTCTTTATGGCTGTGACAAGCCTTTGGCGGCACACGACACAGAGCAAAAGAACAATCCCGGCCAATACGGCGATGAAGGGATTGAGCGCGAAAAAGACAAGTCTATCGATGAAAAGATCCAGATCGAACCTCCCAAACCGGATGGTAGCCCGGAAATCATTATTCCGCCGCCTAAAGTGAATATGCCCCCGGAAATCGTGCCGGAAAAACCGGCCAAATAAGGCTTAAGTACTTCAAATGACTATGCTGCCTTGCCCAAATTGGCAGGGCTAAAGCGAATAAGCGGATGCTGTGTGCTTTTGGTTCGGTAACGTACATTCATGCCTGTTAATTAGAGACATACTCATTATTCAATTTTATTTATTCAACTTTTTATTTTTTGGGAGTTTATGATGACCAATTCTAGATTAACAATAGCTAGTATTTTAATGTTAAGTTTATTTGCCTTGCCTGCGTGCGACAAAACAGCCACAACTGACAGCGTGGCCCAGTTTGAAGCCGAGCTATCACCTAAAAGTGAAGTTCCGCCAATCGTAGGTGATGCGGATGGTGAGGCGGAAATAAAAATCGACCAGGCTACCAATAAATTAACCTGGAAAATTGAGTATGAAGACCTCACTGGTAATGTGACAGACGCCCACTTTCATGGCCCGGCCATGATAGGTGAAAAGGCTGGAGTCGCCTTGCAGATAGAGGGTGATTTAAGCAGCCCGATCAAGGGCGAAGCAACGCTGACCGCTGCCCAGACTGCCGATTTACTGGCTGGTAGATGGTATGTGAATTTGCACACAGCGGCTCATCCGGATGGTGAGATTCGCGGTCAATTGGTACCTAAATCCTAAGTAATTGCTTAATTGAAACGTAACTGTTTCAATTAAGCAAAATGTAAAGCTTGTGTGCTTTGCAATGAGTCTATTGGCTAAGTTGGTTGATTTGCTTGCGTGCCTCTTGTGCGACTTCCGATGCGGTTAGGCCTATAGGGCCTATTCCGTCTGCAACCAGCTTGTCGGCAGCTGCGCCATGCACATATATACCTAGTTTGGCAGCTTCTAGCACACCCAACCCTTGCGCAATCAAGCTGGCAATAATGCCGCTTAACACATCACCTGTACCGCCACTAGCCAAGCCTGCATTGCCGGTGGTGTTAATAAACCAGTTGCCGTCATTATCCGCACAAATCGTACCGGCACCTTTCAACACGCTGGTGACGCCAAATTTTCTGGCTAGGTCAAGGGTGCTTTGCTGGCGATTGGCTTGAATATTCTCTACCGTGGTTTTTAATAACCTGGCCGCCTCAGCCGGGTGAGGCGTGATGACACTGGCCGCTTGGCGCTGCTGTAATGCCAAGGCTAAATGCGGATGCTGGCTGATCAGATTAAGTGCATCTGCATCTAATAGTAAGGACACAGGGTGTGCCAGGCAAAGCGCTAATAAATCGATTGCCGTTTTTGATTGACCCAAGCCAGGGCCAATCACTATACAACTTAACTGCGCGAGGTTGGTAAGTGTAGAGGCTGAGCGGATCATGATTTCTGGGTGGCAGGGGTCTACAGCAGGTGCACCGCTGGCTAAAAACATCGCATACGTGCGCCCGGCGCCACACAATAATGCAGCGCGCGCGGCCAATAAAACGGCGCCTAGCATACCGCTGTCACCCCCCACAATGGCCACGCTGCCAAAATTGCCTTTGTGCGAGTCAGCAGCACGCGGCGGCAACGCACGCAAAAAACTACTCCTTGTAAGCCTGTGCGCTTCAAATGAACTTACGTTTTTGTGATCGCTGGCGATTCTTGATTCCTTTCAACACCTCAATAAACAAGCTAGACCGCTTTAAATGATGCAATTTATTTTTTTACGTACGTTATCGTACTGACGCCTAATTTATAACTTAATAGCATAGTGTTTTTAATGCTTGGGTAAAACATAAATTTTTTTGTTACCCATTACCAATTTTATTAAAGGCCAACTCTATGTCTACACCACCAAAAGAAGATAAACCTAACTTAACCGGTTTAAATCCTAGCGAATCGGATGCCAATCGTTCGCAACAAGCGGCTTCGGTTGTAGCACAACAACCGGGCGAATCGCTTACGACCAATCAAGGCCTGTTGATTAGCGATAATCAAAATTCTCTGCGCGCAGGCGTACGCGGGCCCACTTTATTGGAAGACCATATTCTGCGTGAAAAAATCATGCATTTTGATCATGAGCGTATCCCGGAGCGTGTGGTACATGCACGCGGCGCAGCGGCACATGGCGAATTTGAATTGTATGAAAATATGGGCAAAGTGACTAAAGCCGGTTTCCTGAATGATAAAAACCTTAAAACGCCGGTGTTCGTCAGGTTTTCTACTGTCGCTGGTTCACGTGGCTCTGCCGATACAGCGCGCGATGTGCGTGGCTTTTCGGTTCGGTTTTATACGCAAGAAGGTAATTTCGACTTGGTGGGCAATAATGTTCCGGTGTTTTTTGTACAAGATGCCATTAAGTTTCCTGACCTGATTCATTCGGTGAAACCGGAGCCGCACAACGAAATCCCACAAGCTTCTTCTGCCCACGATACGTTTTGGGATTTTATCTCCATGGTGCCGGAAACTACGCACACCATTATGTGGGTGATGTCCGATCGTGGTATCCCGCGTAGCTTTGCCGATATGGAAGGCTTTGGCGTGCATACGTTCCGCTTTATCGATGCCGTGGGCAAATCCAGCTTCGTTAAGTTTCACTGGAAACCGGTGGCTGGCGTGCATTCATTGGTGTGGGATGAGGCGGTTAAATTAGCTGGCAAAGATGCTGATTTCCACAGGCGCAATTTATGGGAATCGATTGATAAAGGCCAGTACCCGGCGTGGGAATTAGGCGTGCAAATAGTGCCGGAAGAAGATGAACACAAATTTGATTTTGACTTGCTGGATGCGACAAAACTGATCCCCGAATCCCTGGTGCCAGTGCAAATCATCGGCAAAATGACCTTGAACCGTAACCCGGATAATTATTTTGCCGAAACCGAGCAAGTGGCTTTTCACCCTGGGCATTTAGTACCGGGAATCGATTTTAGTAATGACCCATTATTGCAAGGCCGTTTATTTTCTTATTCCGATACACAGTTATCGCGTTTAGGCAGCGCCAATTTTCATGAGCTGCCGATCAACCGACCCATCGCCGAAGTGCATAATAACCAACGCGATGGCCATATGCGCCATGCCATTGTCAAAGGACGGGTCAGCTATCAACCCAATACTTTAGGTGGTGGCTGCCCGATGCAAAGGCCATGGGAGCAGGGCGGTTTTGTAAGCCATCCCGAAGCGATGGAAGGCAACAAGATACGTGCACGCAGCCCTAGCTTTGCTGATCACTTTTCGCAAGCGGCGCTATTCTGGCGCAGTCAATCATCTTGGGAGCAAGATCATATCGTTGACGCATTTTGTTTTGAGTTGGGTAAAGTCGAAGTGCCAGCCATACGCGAACGTATGGTATCCACACTGACGCAAGTTAACCCGGTACTGGCGCAGCGTGTGGCTGAAGGCCTGAATATGGCGGTGCCTGCACCACCAATTGGCCACGATGAAGTGCCATATACCAACAAGCCCAATATGGATGCTGCATTAAGCATGGCGGATGTGCCTGATACCGGAATCGCTGGTCGCAAGGTGGCTATCCTGGTGAGCGATCATGTAGATAGTGCATTAGTAAACGCGGTGCGCAAAGCACTGGAAGCACAAGGAGCGGTGATTAAACTGCTTGCACCAAAACTAGGTACGGTTAAGAGCAATGAAGGTGAAACCCTTCAAATAGATCACAGCTTGCCTACGGTATCCTCGGTTCTGTTTGATGCGGTATTCGTACCCGGTGATGAAGCCAGTGCTGCAACTTTATGCCAGGACGCAAACGCGATATTATTTGTAAAAGAAGCTTATAAGCATGGCAAAGCCATTGCAGCAAGCGATGGCGGCGTATCGTTACTGGAAAAAGCAGATTTACTGAAAGCCGGCACGTCATCAGGCACAGAAAGCCCGCAATTCAGGGGCCCTGGCATTGTGGTTGAATTAGGTGAATCCGTGGACAAAGCGTTTATAGAGCGATTCGCCACTGCCATTGCGCAACATCGTTTTTATGACCGCACTGACCTTGATGCAATAGTGGCTTAGAAGATAGTGGCCTAGAAATTTGAAGAGGTTTATGGGAAAAATCTGGCAACTGATTAAAATGACAGCAAATGGCTGGAGCGATGATTACGTCTCCAGCATGGGTGCAGCATTGGCTTTCTACACTTTGTTTTCCATTGCACCCATGCTGTTAATCGTGTTGTCAATTGCCGGATTCTTTTTTGGTTTGGAAGCCGCACGCGGCGAGATAGTAGGCCAACTCAATCATTTAATGGGTGAGCAAGGCGCCGTTGCGGTACAAGCGTTGCTACAAACTGTTAACCAGCCGCAAGAGGGCATGATTGCAACCATTATCGGCTCCGTACTCCTGCTTGTGGGCGCGACTACGGTATTTGGCGAATTGCAAAACTCCCTGGATCGTATCTGGTGCGTGCCGGAACGGGCTAAAATAAATGGCATCGTTGCGCTATTCAGGGAGCGCATCCTGTCCTTCGGCATAATATTGGGTATCGGCTTTATCCTCTTGGTTTCCTTGATCTTCAGTGCGGCCTTGTCTGCTATCAGCCAAATGTGGTCAACGGATTCGAGCGAGTGGGTTACTTTATTGAAAATCCTTAATATCGTTTTCAGTTTTGTGATGACGACGGCGATGTTTGCCATGATTTATAAATTTATGCCCAGCGCTAAAATTGCCTGGGGCGAGGTGTGGCTAGGTGCATTAATTACCGCTATTTTGTTTACTGTGGGTAAATTATTAATAGGGTTGTATATCGGTACCAGCCAGATTGCCTCGGGCTTTGGTGTAGCGGGTTCACTAGTGGTGTTGCTGGTGTGGGTCTATTATTCGGCGCAGGTTTTCTTGCTAGGGGCTGAGTTTACCTGGGCTTATTCCAAAACTTACGGGTCACGAAAGGCTAAAATTAGCGCAAAGGCATAGGCGCTTAATACCGTGTTTAAGAAACGCAGCGCAACTTGCTATGTTAACCAGCGCACAGTAAGAGAAATCAAACTAGCCTAAATTTGAAGGTGTGCCGTTTAACAAGCAATTAATCAATGGCCGAACTTAAATACTAGCTTCAGTATTTGCCCCGCACTATCTATTATTGAGAGCTAATATCATCGCTAACTTTTCTACTATTTCAAAAAAACTTTCAAGAGTATTTGCGTACGTTCGAGAAACCGTACCTAAAGAAATAGACCCTGAGCTGTTGCGAGCTGAGTTGCTAAGCATTGAACAGCTCAAACGTCATGCAGTTGATCTTGCCAGGTCACATACCGTTAATCCTAAACTTGGGCCCGATTGTTTACTGGCGAGGCTGTCAGATAACGCCAGCGTTATTCTGGATGCCTATGAAACCATATCTACGGCAAACAGCAATTCGGCCAAAATCGGCCAAAACTTGGCGCCAGCCGAGACTTGGTTGCTGGATAATTACTATTTAATCCAACAACAAATCACTTTGGCCCAGCGCCACCTGCCGCGCGGCTACAGCAAGCAATTGCCGCGCTTGGTGGGCGGCGTATCGAACGGTTTTCCACGCATTTATGATTTAGCATTGGCCTTGATTTCACATATGGATGGCCGTGTGGACAGCGAAAATGCGACCCAATTCATTGCCGCTTACCAAAGTGTAGAGCCATTGATGCTGGGTGAGTTGTGGGCGTTTCCTATCATGCTGCAATTGGCCTTAATTGAAAACCTGCGCCGCGTTTCGGTGCGCATCGCCAACCGGCGTGAAGAGCATGAAAGTGCCACTATGTGGGCTGACCGCATGCTGGCGGCGGCAGAGAGTGAGCCCAAGCAAATCATCCAGCTGTTGGCCAAATTCGCTGATGCAGATGTTCCGCTGACCGCGTCATTCGTTGAAGAGTTTTACGCCAAGCTGCAAGACCAGGGCACGGCAATGGCCTTTGTGCAAACCTGGGTTGAGCAGCAATTATTACTGCAACATGTTACCGCTACGCAATTGCTGGAATCAGCCAGCAGGACGGCAGCGGCTAATCAGATATCAATCGCCAACAGTATTGGCAGTTTGCGTTTTATCGGCGCGATGGATTGGCGTAATTTTGTCGAATCGTTAAGTGCGGTTGAGCAATTGCTGGCGCAAGACCCCATCAACGAATACGCCAATCAAGACTTTTCAACGCGCGACCGCTACCGTCATGCGATTGAAGATGTGGCTAAACTGATGCCGAAAAATAAATCGGCCGCTGGAAACCAATGCTCGCAATATGAAATAGCGGCGGCACGCACCGCGATTGACCTGGCCGATACGGCGCATAAATTACTGGGCAGCCAGCACCGTAGCGCGCATATAGGCTTTTACTTGATTGATGACGATGGTTTATGTTTACTCAAGAAAACATTGAATTGTCGCAAACCATTCATCTCGACGGTTAAAAAGAACTGCAAACCATTCAGTTTATTCTTTTATGTGGGCAGTATTTTGTTGCTCACCGCCTTATTTACCGCAATCATCGTTTTTGCCGGAATGTATATCCCACTTAGGGATTGGCAGGTTTGGCTGCTGGGTGTGATTGCTTTTGTCGGTACTTCGGCGATGGCTGTGTCACTGGTCAATTTGTTGGTGACGCAAACGCTTAGGCCGCATGCTTTACCAAGGCTGGACTTTTCCAAAGGCGTGCCGGAGCAGCATCGCACCATGGTGGTGATTCCAACCCTGATCAGTAATACAGCAGAGATTGATGCTTTGCTGGAAGCTTTAGAGATTCGCTATTTAGGTAATCGCGATAACAATCTATTGTTTGCATTGCTCACCGATTTCAGGGATGCAACAGACCGCGTAATGCCAGAGGATGCTGCAATTATTGCCCATATCCGGGAAGGAATAGAGACACTCAACACCCGCTATACTAACGACAGGCCCAGCATCTTTTACCTGTTTCATCGGCAACGCGAGTGGAATGCGGTTGATGAGGTTTGGATGGGGTATGAGCGCAAGCGTGGTAAATTAGAACAGTTTAATACCCTATTGCGGGATGGCGATATGCTTGGCAGTAATCAATCTGCTTTTGCGGATATTGTCGGTGATACCACTGTGTTAAGCAGTATTCGATACGTGATTACGCTAGACACCGATACCCAGTTGCCACGCGATTCAGCGCGTAAGTTAATCGGCAATATGGCGCATCCGCTCAATCGGCCGGTATTTGATACTGAGCTGGGCCGCATCAAGCATGGTTATGCCATCTTGCAGCCGCGTGCCTCCATTGGCTTGATCAGCGCCAACCAAACATGGTTCACCAAACTCTATGCAGGTGAATCCGGTATGGATCCCTACACGCGCGAAGTATCTGATGTCTACCAAGATATTTTCGCGGAAGGCTCATTTGTCGGCAAAGGCATTTATGACGTCGATGCGTTCAGGCTGGCGGTGGACGGGCGCTTTCCCAACAACCTGATCTTAAGCCATGACCTGCTGGAAAGCGGCTATGCCAGGAGCGCGCTGGTGAGCGATGTTGATTTAATTGAAGAGCATCCGGCCAGCTATGCGATGGATATCAGCCGCCGTCACCGCTGGGTGCGAGGTGACTGGCAATTGGCAGGATGGTTGCTGCCGCGCGTGCCAGCAGCAGATGGTTTGAATGTAAACAGGCAAGCCAATCCATTAAGCGCCTTATCGATCTGGAAAATCATCGACAACCTAAGGCGCAGCCTAATTGCCCTGTCCTTGTTTGCCTTAATCGTCGCTGGCTGGCTGCTAGGCACTTCGTTTCTAGTCATGCTGGTCATTCAAGTCGTGGTGCTGGCGGTTTTATTCTTGCCGCCACTATTAAGCAGCTGGATTACACTGGTCAATAAGCCCAAAGAGCGCGCCTGGCTTGCCCATATCAGGTTGTCGAACCAGGCGGCAACACACGCTTTGTTGCTAGCAGCTTTAACCCTGGTCTTTTTACCCTACGAAGCGGCGATCAATATCGATGCGATCCTGCGTTCGGCAGGACGCATGTTACTGACCAAGCGCGGCCTTTTGCTTTGGCATCTGCCCATTTACACCAAGCGAAATGCAAGCGCTAGCTGGCTGGATTTTTATAAAGAGATGTGGATCGCGCCAGCGATTGCGTTATTGCTTGCGGCTTACTTCATTGGTGTACAAAGCCTGCATAGCTACCCCTTGGTGGTTTGGCAATTCTGCGCACCGGTATTATTGCTTTGGTTTGTTTCGCCGCTGGTGGCTTGGTGGATCAGCAAGCCCATCACTTCAAAAGCAGCGCCGTTAACACAAGAGCAGACGGTATTTCTGCAACTCAGTGCAAGACGTACCTGGCGCTATTTTGATCAATACGTGTCTGCGGAAGAAAATTGGTTGCCACCCGATAATGTGCAGCAATACCCAGCCTCAATGATTGCGTCGCGCACATCGCCAACCAATATCGGTATGGGTTTGTTGGCTAACCTGGCCGCTTATGATTTTGGTTATATTACCGCGGACAGGCTGCTGGAGCTGACTCAAAACACCCTGAATACCATGGAAAAACTGACGCGCTACCATGGGCATTTTTATAATTGGTACGACACGCGCACCTTGCAGGTTTTAAACCCGCAATACGTCTCATCCGTCGATAGCGGAAATTTGGCCGGGTGCTTGTTAACCTTGCAGGCAGGCCTGTTGGAGCTTAAAAACCGCCCCTTAGAACCGAATACAACCTTGCAAGGCTTGTGCGATACCCTCAGCATATTAGCCGAGCATGTGCCTATACTGCCGGCAAAAGCCTTTGAAAGTAAGATTAAATTATTGCAAGACACGCTGCAGCAGGCCATATCTAAGCCAGTGCCAGGCGCTCAGCAACCACATCAATTACTGGCTAAAATCCAGCAAATAGCCAATGAAATGCATGCAGCACTGCCCGTAGAGACAGAACAGCAAGATGAGTTGATTTATTGGATCAAGGCATTTAATTCGCAGGTTGCGGCGTTTCTGGAAGAAGCGAAAAGCAGCCTCAACGTAAATGTTGGCCGCAATAATAAACGCTTGCAACTGATTGATGAGCTGGCTGCGCGCAGTGCGAATTTGGCTGAAATGGATTTTGGCTTTTTATATGACAACGCGACCGATTTATTAAGCATCGGCTTTGATGTCGGTGAGCGCAGGCGTGATCCGTCTTGTTATGACCTATTGGCATCCGAAGCCAGGTTGGCCAGCTTTTTATTGATCGCGCAAGGCCAATTGCCGCAAAAACATTGGTTTTCACTAGGCCGCTTACTAACCAGTATCAGTGGTGATGTCAGCCTGCTTTCATGGTCGGGCTCCATGTTTGAATACTTGATGCCTCAACTGATCATGCCCAGTTTTGAAAACACCTTACTAGACCAGACTTGCAAAGCGGTAGTGCGCCGGCAGATTCAATATGGCCAGCAAAATAGTGTGCCTTGGGGCATTTCGGAGTCTTGCTATAACGCGACGGATATCGGGCAAGTCTATCAATATCGCGCTTTTGGGGTGCCAGGCTTGGGTTTTAAAAGGGGCCTTGCCGATGACCTGGTGATTGCGCCTTATGCCAGTGCGCTGGCATTGATGGTGATGCCGAATGAAGCCTGCAAAAACCTGCAGAAACTGGCTGCCAGTGGCTTTGTCGGGCACTATGGATTTTATGAAGCGATTGACTACACGCCTAATCGCTTGCCGCGTGGCAAGAACCATGCGACCGTACTAACGTTTATGGCACACCATCAAGGCATGAGCCTGCTGGCTTTTGCCCAGGTTTTATTGAATAAACCGATGCAGCGCCGGTTTATGGCAGCTCCTTACATCAAGGCCACAGAGTTACTGCTGCAAGAGCGCATTCCAAAACAGGGCGCAACCCTGCAGCCGCACACGGCAGAGCTTAATGCGAACGTGCTCAATGATACCGAAGCTGCCGGCGCCATTATGCGCGTGTTTCCTGAAACCAATACGCCGATTCCAGAAGTGCACTTGCTGTCCAATGGCCGCTACCATGTGATGGCAACCAATGCCGGCGGCGGCTACAGCCGCTGGCACGATTTAGCCGTGACGCGCTGGCGCGAAGACGGTACCCAGGATAACTGGGGCACGTTTATTTATTTGCGTGATATGGATAACCAGCGTTACTGGTCTAGCGCACACCAGCCAACGCTACGCAAGGCGGATTTTTATGAAGCCGTCTTCTCACAGGCGCGTGCAGAATACAGGCGCCGCGACCAATCGATTGAAACCCATACTGAGATCAGCGTTTCACCTGAGGATGATGTAGAGATTCGTCGCGTCACTTTGACCAATCTGTCCGCGCGCTCGCGCAATATTGAAATTACCAGTTATGCTGAGGTAATTTTAGCGCCACAAAATGCCGACTTAGCGCACCGTTCGTTTAGCAATCTATTCGTACAGACCGAAATTTTGCATGACAGGAACGCTATTATTTGCACAAGGCGGCCACGCACCCAAGATGAACGGGTGCCTTGGATGTTTCATTTAATGGCGGTATCGAGCACGCATGCCGGCGAAATGGACGGCGCAATAGCCGAATCGCCTAGCTATGAAACAGACAGAGCCAGGTTTATAGGCCGCGGCCGAACACCGGCTAATCCGATTGTTTTTGATTCTGTTGACGAAACAAAAACGTCAGACAGCTTATTGGGCCATGTCTCCAGCCAGATCAGTGATCAACTGTTTGGCAGGCCAACCAATAAAACCTGGCCGGCTAAATCCGAACCATTATCTAATACCGATGGCTCAGTTCTAGATCCTGTCGTCGCCATTAGGCGCTCCATTCATTTGTCAGCCGATCAATCCACCACTGTACAGATTATTTCTGGCGTCACTAATTCGCGTGAAGCGGCATTAGCCCTGATAGACAAATATGGCGACAGGCATTTTGTGGAACGTGCTTTTGAGATGGCATGGTTTCAAAGCCAGGAAGTGTTACGCATGTTGAGCGCATCTGAAGCTGATGCGCAGGTGTATGGCCGCTTGGCCAGTTCTGTTATTTATTGCAATTCTATGCGCCGCGCCGCGCCTAACGTTATTTCGCGCAATCACTTAGGCCAGTCTGGCCTATGGCGGTTTGGCGTTTCCGGTGATTTGCCGATTGTGCTGATTCGTATTGGCGATATTAACCGCTTAAGCTTGGTCAAACAGTTATTACAAGCGCATACCTATTGGCGCATGAACGGCTTAGTCGCTGATTTGGTTATTATCAATGAAGACTTTTCGGGCTATCGTGCTGATTTACAAGACCAAATCATTGGGCTGATCAACTCCGGGCCAGAGGCGCAAACCCTGGAAAAACCAGGTGGCGTTTTTATCAAGAGGGTAGAAGAATTATCCGAGGAAGCCCGTGTGTTATTCCAAACGGTTGCGCGTATTGTATTTACCGATAGCAATGAAAGCCTGATTGAGCAAGTCGAACGCAGGGTCTCTGCAGAACGCCTGTCTGAGCGCGCATCAGACCGTCTGGAACCTCTGTTGCAAGCTCATACACAGCGATATGTCGCCCCGCCCAAACGCGAGTTGGTCTTTGATAATGGCCTGGGCGGCTTTACCCCAGATGGCCGTGAGTATGTGATTACGCTGGCCAATGAGCAAAAAACGCCAGCGCCATGGGTGAATGTGATTGCCAGCCCCTTTATCGGTACGGTAGTGACTGAAAGCGGTAGCGCTTATACCTGGGTAGAGAACGCGCATGAGTTTAGGTTAACCACCTGGCACAATGACCCCATATCCGATAGCAGTGGTGAAGCGCACTATATTCGAGACGAAGAAACCGGTGTGTTTTGGTCACCGACGCCTCTGCCTAATTGCATCGCTGCCCAAGAAAAAACCGACTATGTATGCCGCCATGGTTTTGGCTACAGCGTATTCGAACACACAGAGTCCGGCATCAGTTCAGCCATGACCACTTACGTGGCGATGGATGCACCCGTCAAGTTTGTGACCATTAAATTGCGTAATCTCTCTAATCGCATGCGTCAATTGTCGCTGACAGGCTATTGGGAATTAGTCATGGGTGAGTGGCGCCACCATAACCTTATGCATATTGTGACAGAGATGGATACGCAAACTGGCGCCATATTCGCGCGTAACGCCTATGGACGTGAATGTGCCAATCGCATCGTTTTTGCGGCTTTAAGTGAAAAAGACGTGAGCATCAGTGGAAGCCGCACAGAGTTTATTGGCAGGAATGGCTCGCTGGCAAGCCCTGCAGCCATGCGCCGCAAACGTTTGTCCGGCAGAACTGGTGCAGGCATTGACCCTTGCGCCGCTTTACAGGTGCCGATTACTTTGCGCGAAAACGAAGAGCGGGAGTTTGTGTTTGTATTTGGTACAGCCAATAATGTGGATGAGGCGCGGCACTATATACAGCGCTTTAGCGGCAGAGCGGGAGCAGGGCAAGCGCTAGACGCAGTACATGAATACTGGAACCATACACTGGGTGCGGTACAGGTGGAAACACCGGACGCGGCACTGAATATACTTAGCAATGGCTGGCTGCTTTACCAAACCATCTCATGCAGGTTGTGGGGCCGCAGTGGCTATTACCAATCAGGTGGTGCCTACGGTTTCCGCGATCAGTTGCAGGATACTATGGCCTTGATACATGCAGCGCCATGGTTGGCTCGTGAACAAATTATCCGCTGTGCCCAGCGACAGTTTCCGCAAGGCGACGTGCAACATTGGTGGCATCCACCCAACGGGCAGGGCGTACGCACGCATTTCTCAGATGATTATCTATGGCTGGCTTACGCAACCTGTCGCTATGTTACAACAACGGGTGATACTGCCGTATTGGACGAGCAAGTGCATTTTCTGGAAGGACGCGCCTTAAACCAGCATGAAGAGGCCTATTATGATTTACCGCAGCGCTCAAACGAGTCAGCTAGCCTCTATGAGCATTGTGTAAGGGCGATTAAACACGGCTTGCGCTTTGGTGCGCACCAGTTGCCATTGATTGGTTGTGGTGACTGGAACGATGGCATGAACCTGATTGGGCGTGAGGGTAAAGGTGAAAGCGTTTGGCTTGCCTGGTTCCTGGTTGAAAACTTAAATAGTTTCAGCTTGATCGCCAATAATAAAGGCGATAGCGAATTTGCCCACATATGTGCCACCCAGGCCGTATTGCTAAAAGGCAATATTGAAACGCATGCCTGGGATGGTGAATGGTACAGGCGCGCCTATTTTGATGATGGCACGCCACTTGGCTCAAAACAAAACGATGAATGTCAGATTGACTCCATCAGCCAGAGTTGGGCCGTGATTTCCAAAAGCGGCGACCCTGCACGCGCGCAACAAGCGATGGCGGCCGTGAATCAACGTTTGGTAGAGCGCGATGTACAGTTGATTAAGTTGCTGGATCCACCGTTTAATCAATCGCAACTAGAGCCTGGCTACATTAAAGGTTATGTACCTGGCGTGCGTGAAAACGGCGGGCAATATACCCATGCCGCCATTTGGGCAACCATGGCATTTGCCATGCAGGGTGAAAATGAGCGGGCCTGGGAGTTATACGATATGCTTAACCCCATCAATCACGCTAATACTTTGCAGCAAGCACAGACCTACAAAGTAGAGCCCTATGTGATGAGTGCGGATATCTATGCAACAGCCCCGCATACCGGGCGTGGTGGCTGGACTTGGTATACAGGTGCGGCAGGCTGGATGTACCGCCTGACCCTAGAGACTTTATTGGGCATCACCTTGGAAAATAATTGCCTGCACATTGCACCGTGCGTACCTAAACATTGGCAATCGTACAAAATACACTACCGCTATCGCGATACCGTGTATCACATTACCATCAACCTGCATGATAAGCAGATTGAGAATGCGTTGCGCGTTACCTTGGATAATGTCATTATCGACAATGGCGAATCAGAGCATGAAGCAGCAAGGCCCTGTATTGTTCCTATGTCTGACGATAGGCAAGAGCATTATGTTCAAGTCGACTACCCGGTTTAATATGCGCATGGACTTTATTTCCCGCATGTTTTTCCAGTGTTTACCTGTGCCATTTTTTTCACAAGCTGTAGCCAACCGGCGGCTGCAGCTTGTGCTCATGCTAATAAATCGCTTTAGCGCCCGCCGTTGTTTTATGTAAATAAGCCAGGCTGGCGCTATTGCAAAGTCTTGCCTGTATAACCATACCAAATATAGAAAAATCTGCGTTATTCTTTTTACTTATAAAAGTATAAGTTTATATTATTTAATAATATAAACTGCTGGTGCTACATTTCATTTTTTTGGTTGGCACAACAATGCAAACAATTCATTTTGATAGAAAAATTAGCCCGGAATCCGAGTGGGCTAAAAAGTCTATTATCCAATTCCCCGATCCACAGCAGATCAGCCTGTCAATAAGGGCCAGCGCCCTGATATTTGCGGATGAAAAATCGCAACAGTTGTTGTCGCTTATTGAGAAGGTAGCGCCCAGCAACGCCACCGCCTTGATTAAAGGCGAAACCGGTACCGGCAAGGAACTGGTTGCCAGGCATTTGCATAACCTTAGTCCGCGCAGGCAAGGGCCATTTGCTGCGATTAATTGCGGCGCCTTTTCAGAGGCGCTGGTAGAGAGCGAGTTGTTCGGTCATGAGCGGGGTGCTTTCACCGGTGCCATAGGCTCTAAAAAAGGATGGTTTGAAACGGCCAACGGCGGCACCTTGTTTTTAGACGAGATTGGTGATTTGCCTTTGTCTACACAGGTAAAGCTGTTGCGTGTATTGCAGGAAAGGGAAGTGATCCCGATTGGCTCAAGAAGGCCTATACCGATTGATGTCAGGCTGATTGCCGCAACCAATGTAAATCTGACCGAAGCAGTCAAAGCGGGGCGCTTCAGGGAAGACCTGTATTACCGCATCAAGGTAGTGCCGATAGAAATACCACCATTGCGCGAACGTAAAGGCGATATCTTGCCTTTGGTTGAACATTTTCTTGAGGTGTATCGAAACCGTTTGCACACCATAAAACCTGAATTAACGCCCGACACCTTAAATAACCTGATCGATTATCCCTGGCCGGGCAATATTCGCGAACTTGAAAACGTTATCCATAGAGCGCTGCTGGTGTGCGACGGTAAAACGTTGAAGCCGTCCGACTTAAGTTTACCGACTATCAAGCATATCAATGAATCTGAAGAGGATTATGCGCAAACAACCGATCAAAAACTGCACAGTGCCATTGGCGAGCTAATTAAAGAAGAGCCGGATCAGCTTTACAATCTGTTCGTTCAAAAAATTGTGCTGCAAACCTATGAATATTGCAAAAAAAACCAGGTTCAGACGGCCAGGGTGCTTGGCATCAGCCGTAATGTATTACGGCCACTACTAAAGCAGTTAGGCATGATTCAATAACAGTGCCTTCGCCAATACCAGCCCGCGTTCACAATGAATGCGGGCTTTTTTGTATGTGCTGATCCATAACCATAATTCCTAAGACCCCTATCCAGCTCAATCACAGGGCTGGCAAGCTGTTGATAACGAAACAGCCAAAGCAGACACCTGCTCCCCACGCAACAATCTATTTCTGAACGACAATCCAAAAATCTATTAAGCGGTTGATTGTAAACAATAAAATATGTTGGCATAGCGATTGCTAAACTAACTATAGATTAAATTTATTTTGTGAAGCCTTACTCAGTATGTTCAAACAATATTTAAAAAATAGTAAACAAGAAACGGCATCTTTCCTTCGGCATCCGGAAAAGAGCCTGCTGCTGGTTAATGTATCCGTATTAGACAAGCTAGGGCAGTAACCATGTCGAGTACATTAAGCTCCTATATCGCTACACCGTTAAGAGGCGTAGGCACCATTCAATCGCGTGAGTCATCAGGGCAGCAGGCAGAGCGCCTGCAGTTGTTGCAGTTGCGTGCCGTGAAAGCTTTTGAAAAGGAAGTTAGCCCAGGTGCCAAGTATTGGTCAATCGCCGCCATTATTGGCTTGCATGTGGCCTTGATATCACTTTACGTCAACCGCGATCAAACACCTTCTGCGCCGATTGAAAAACATGAGGTGGCGATTGAGTTTATCAAGCCGGAAATCGAGCCACCGCCACCACCGCCTCCGGTTGAGCCGCCAAAACCGATACCGCCACCCAAGGCTCAAAAAGCACCGCCACCGCCGGCTTTGAGGACACCGGTGGCAACGCAGGATATTGCGCCGGATGACATTGTGGTGCAAGAAAACACACAGGCGCCGGTTTCCAGTGAGCCGGTGGTGGCTGCAGAAGAGCCAACACCGCCAGCACCCCCACCGGCGCCAGTGGTTGAGGAGCCGGTGACTGAGGCCTCAGCAAATGCCGCCTATTTAAAAAATCCAACCCCTGAATATCCTGAGAGGGCCAGAACAATGGGTTGGAGCGGTACGGTCATTTTACGTGTGAAGGTGTCGGCTGATGGCAGCGCCCAAAGCGTAACGGTGAAAAAATCGAGTGGCCATAAGGTGCTGGATGATTCGGCAGCGAGTGCCGTAAAAAAATGGACGTTCGTCCCTTCTAAGCGTGGCAACACGCCTATTGATGGATGGGCAACAGTGCCAATCGTGTACAACAATTCTGAACAATAGTTATTTAAGTAAAGTGAGGTAAGAAAATGTTTAATTTAGATCCAAATGCATCACCAATCGTAGTCGGTGTTTTAGTTTCCTTGATTTTGGCTTCGGTCGTAACCTGGACCATTGTCCTATTAAAGACGATTCAAGTCTGGAGAATGCGCCGCGAAAATAATAAATTCAGAGCCGCTTTCTGGGCGGCAAAAGATTTGCAGGCCGCAGCAAACCTGGAAGGCTTCAATGGCCCGGTCTATCGCGTGGCTCAAGTTGGTTTCCACGCTTTAAATGAAGCAGATTCGGTTGATGATTTGCGCCACTCAGGCGATCGCCAGGAAGTATTAGAGCGATCATTGCGTCAGCAAATCCAGAAAGAGCGTGTAACGCGTGAAAGCGGTTTAGTGGTGCTGGCCAGTATCGGCAGTACATCACCATTCGTCGGCTTGTTCGGCACGGTGTGGGGCATTATGCATGCGCTAACCGATATCAGTAAATCCGGTAGCGCCAGCCTGGATGTAGTTGCCGGCCCGATCGGTGAGGCCTTGCTAGCCACTGGTGTGGGTATTGCAGTAGCGGTGCCGGCTGTGCTTGCTTATAACTTCTTCTTAAGACGTTTAAAAACAAGCAGCAACAACCTGGATGATTTTGCTGAAGACTTGATTAAGGTCTTGCGCCGTGTTTCATATCGCAAAGTAGTAGATGCCAATGGTAAAGCGGATGCCTCTAGCGCTGGCGTAGTACATACCTTGAAAGGAGCGGTTGCATAATGGCTTTTTCTACCCAAAGCGATGGTGATGACGTCATGAGTGAGATCAACGTCACGCCATTAGTGGATGTGATGCTGGTTTTGCTGGTGGCCTTTATTGTGACTGTGCCGGTGATGACCAATGCCATCCAGGTCAACTTGCCTAAAACGGCCGCGACAAAGCCGCCTGAGCCTAGCAAGCCGATTACCATCAGCGTCAATGCCGAAGGCAACGCTTTTCTTAATCAGGCACAGCTTGCATTGCCGCAGCTGGAAACCGAGCTGATTGCAAGACAAGCGGCTAACCCGGACCAGGTGTATCACTTGAGTTCGGATGAAGCGGTAAAGTATGGCAGCGTGGCTAAGGTGATGGCGGTAATTGAGCGCGCAGGCGTGACCAGGCTGGCCGTGTTAACCCAGAACCAATAATGCATTAGCTGGATTAGTTTCCACAATTTGCACAACAATATTTCAATCGTTAGGAAAAATAAATGTCTCGTAAAACAATCGTAGGAGCGTTAGCTGTTTTGGGTGTGGTCGTGAGTGCGCTGCCGGCAAATGCGCATCATGCATTCTCGGCTGAATTTGATGCAGCGCAGCCCATTAAAGTAAAAGGCATCGTCACAAAGTTCGAACTGGTTAACCCGCATAGCTGGTTATATATCGATGTGACTGGCCCGGATGGCAAGGTGACGCAATGGGGCTTTGAATTCGGCGCGCCGTTCGGCTTGAAAGAAAAGGGCATCACCAAAAAAACACTGGCAGTAGGTACCGAAATCACCATCAATGGATACAAGGCAAAAAATGACCAGAATTTCGGCTACGCAGTGGAAAGTACGCTAGCAGATGGCAGAACCATTAAAACGGGTGGCGCCCAGGATGCTCCAGCTCCAGCAGCCCAGCCAGCAATAAACAAATAAAAACAACTTAAGTCATCACTGCAGATAACCGGAGAATTTTCTTGAATACACTAGATTTAAATACACTACAAAGGCACAGGCCGGCAAAGTTTAAAAAGACCGCTTCAGCCTTATTGCTGCTACTAGCCGTTTTTACATTTTCATTTATGACCACAGGCGCTGAAGCGCATGACAGCACAAAAATCCCGCGCTTAGCCAATGGCAAGCCGGATTTTTCCGGTATATGGCAAACCACCAGTGCAGCAGATTACGATTTGGAACCACACTCTAACCGCAAAGACGCACCTCCGGGCCCAGGCATTGTAGAAGGCGGTGAAATCCCATACTTACCCAAAGCCTTAGCGCAAAGAAAGAAAAACTTTGAAAATCGTGCCACAGATGACCCTGCGCTAAAAGGCTACACCTTGGGTGTGCCACGTGCCGTGTATTACCCGGAGCCATTCCAGATTTTTCAACGTGCACGTGATTTAACCGTAATCCCTCAATTCGGTCATTCGGTAAGGACCATCCATACCAATAATACCGAACATCCGGAAGACCCTAACGACTGGTGGCTGGGCGACTCAAGAGCGAAATGGGATGGTGACACTTTAGTAGTAGATGCAAAGCATTTCAACGATAAGACATGGCTGGACCGTTCGGGTAACTTCCATAGTGACGCCTTGCAAGTGGTTGAACGCTGGAAATATCTTGACCCAAACACCATCGAATACAAGGCAACCTTAACGGATGAGCAGGTTTTCAGTAAGCCATGGAACATCAGCGTTATTTTGCATCGCCATCGTGAAAAGAATTTTCAATTGATTGAAGATTACCGCTACACACTGGATTACGACCAATTCTACCCACCGAAACCGGATCAAAAGTAGGGCGTGTATGTGCCTGGATATCGCATCATTCAAGAATAAAATGAGGACAATATGAATAGTAATTTAGGAAAACGGCACAAAGCGTTTTCTAGCCTGGTAGTGGGCGCTTTAATCGGTACTTCGCTAATCAGTGTAGCGGCAGATGAGAACATCACGCCCTCAGCACAAGAAAAAAAAGCTGTGGCCAAACCGGTAGAAGCTGCAGCTCCCGCACAAACCAGAAGACCGCGTGAAAAATCATTTCCCAAGATTGCCTCAGGCAAATGGACTGGACCTAAATTAGCGGATGGCCAGCCGGATGTCAGTGGCTTCTGGTCTAACACTATCGGTAATCATGGTAATTTGACCGACCCGCAAGGCGGCGTTATCGGTGAGGCCAGGCGAACACCTTTAGGACCACGAGATCAGCGTGCGCCAAGCCGCGTCAGTGATCCTGCGGACGGCCAGTTCCCCTTCCAGCCATGGGCATTAGCGAAAGTTAAAGAGTTCCAGGTAGGGTTCCATAACCCGACCTATCCCGGACATGTAGAGCCTAACGCACGTTGCGCGCCAGGCGGTGTGCCAAAGTCTTTGTACTGGCATGGCTATGACGTTTTGCAATATCCGGGCTATGTGGTGTTTGTATTTGATAACGGCTCACGCATTATCCATTTAGATGAAAAAAAGCCGCACTTGCCACAGAGGCTAAAGCTGTGGAATGGCGACTCGCGTGGTCATTGGGAAGGCAATACCTTGGTAGTCGATGTAAGCAACCACAATGGTAAAGCCTTGTTTGGCCGTTCAGGTGAATTCGTTAGTGAAAATGCCACGATTCAAGAAAAGTATATTTTTGCTAATGATGGTACGCGTTACAACTATGAAGGCACCTTTACCGACCCAACGGTTTATACACGTCCATTTACCATCACCATACCCGCCATTAAATATACCCGTGAAGATGAAACGGATGGCTGGAATTTAGAAGCGCGTTGGGCAAAGCATGCAGGCAAAACCCAAATCCTGGAGCACGATGAGCGCATCTGCCATGAAAACAACGGCGGCTTTGGATTAGGTTCTGCACAGAAATAATCGCTTGCATTGATATAGCAAGCACACATGCACATTCAAGTAAACATGATGCTTGCTTGATACCCGGCTGAACTGAGTACGATAAGAGGAATTATGAAAAATAATATAAACCATCTCAAACTAAAACATAGCATCAAAAACTTGGTGATATTAGCTATTACCGCTGCGCCTTTGATTGCCGTATCAGCGGATGAGGCTAAAACCAAACAGGCAAAACCGCAAGAGCCTGCCGCCCAGCAGGCAGACGGGCCAAATTACAGGAATGAAGCGTCATTCCCAAAAATTGCGTCAGGAAAGTGGACAGGCCCGAAATTGGCAGATGGCCAGCCGGACATCAGTGGGCACTGGTCTAATACGATCGCAAATCACAATAATTTCACCGATCCGCAAGGCGGCATTCCAAATGACCCAGCACCACGTCGCACGCCGTTAGGTAAGCCGGAAGATCGTGCCCCCAGCCGTGTCAGTGATCCTGCTGACGGGCAAGTGCCGTTTCAGCCTTGGGCTTTAGAGGAGGTGAAGAAGTTTCAAGTAGGGTTCCATAACCCGACTGAGCCCAAGTATATTGAGCCTCTAGCGCGCTGCGCGCCAGGTGGCGTACCAAAGTCTCTTTACTGGCACGGCTATGAAATAGCGCAATATCCAGGCTACGTACTGTTTGTGTTTAACAATGGCACGCGCATTATCCACCTGGATGGCAAGCCGCATTTACCTGAAAAAGTTAAATTATGGAATGCCGATTCACGTGGCCATTGGGAAGGCAATACCCTGGTTGTCGACGTAAGAAACCATAACGGCAAGGCATTGTTTGGCCGCTCAGGTGAATTCATCAGTGAAAACGGCACTATCCAGGAGAAATATATTTTCTCTAGCGATAGAAAGCGCTTTAATTATGAAGCGGTATTTACCGATCCAACAGTCTACACGCGCCCCTTTACCGTGACGATTCCAGCCAGGCAATGGGCCGCTGAAGACAAACCGAATGGCTGGCATTTCGAAGCGCGCCTGGCGAAACATGCGGGCAAAGAGCCGATTGTTGAACGCGATGAGCGCATTTGTGCTGAAAACAATGGCGGCTTTGGATTAGGCGCACGTAAATAATTAGCCTTATCAACCAATCAACGCTGTAGCCATACTGGCTGCAGCGTTTTTTATTGCCTATTACCTTGGGCTATGTGCTGATATTTAACAGCGTAGTGACTTTAATTGCTTACGCTCAGTGCTGCAATTCGATCAGATCACTGATCTACATGCAGACTTTATATCAAACATAGATACGCTATTAAAGCTGCTGCTTTGGCTCAAACAAAAACCCATGACCTGCCAAGGTCATGGGTTTTTATGCTAATACAGTGCTATGCGAACTACAGTTTACTGCTGAACACCACACCAATCCAACGTGGTAGGCTAGGGGTATAGCTGCTAAAGCCGTCAACATTGTATTCTTCGTTCAGTGCGTTCTTGGCGATAAAATTCAAATCAAACAATTTATCCTGCCTGCCGATACCGATACCTAAATCCAGTATGCCATACGCATCCAGCTTATCGTAGGATGAACGGCTTCTGTATTGTGAAGCGGTGTAGGTGTAATTTGCATTACTGTGAAATACCCAATTACCAAAAACAGGCAAATTGTAGTCTATACCCAGGTTCGCTGAGAATTTGGGCGCAAAGGTCAATGTTTCGCCTTTTGCATTAGAGAAGCGAGGGTTGATACCCGTGGTATTTTCCTCACTGGGTTTTGCCAGGAAAATATCTTTAGAGTACCTGGCATCATTGTAAGCAGCTGCCAGCCTGATGTTGAAATGCTCAATACCGCTGTAGTTGGCATCCACTTCCAGGCCTTTAACCCTTACACCAGGCACGTTACCGACCACGCTCTGGAATTGAATGCTGTCCGCTAATGGCACAGCAGGGTTGGATGCCTGAAACGCCGCAGTAGCAACCGGGTCTACAAGGCCAACGGTGGATTGAAAGTCTTTAATAACATTCAAAAACACATCCGCATTCACGGTCAGCGTCTTATTCAATAAGTTGGTGCGAATGCCCAACTCATAACCTTTGGTCTTTTCTTTATCGATCAGGTTGGATTGGCCAGCGGTATTGATTTGGGCAATGCCGGCTTTTTCACCGTACTGCAGCGTGCCATATACGGTCAGGTCCTCATTGAACTTGTTAGCCAGGCTGACATTGGCACTATTGATATTGTCATCCCAGGTTCTGTCCGCATTTTTAATATTGTAAAGTGAGCTTGGCTGCAGCGTTGAGTTTCTAACCACGGTTGCCTGCTTTAGCTGGGTTCGTGCAGCAGCACCTATCGATGCATAGGTCGCGCTGGCCCCGAAATATCTGGCCGCTAAACGATTGGCCGCTGCTGTTGCCTCAGGCGTTGTTGGATCAGGTAAGGTGGCAACCGTAGTGCCGTTACCGAAAGCATTGGTAAAATCGGCACCTACGCCTTTATTCGCAAGGAAAATGCCCTGTGCGGTCTTTCTATCTTCTTTAGAGACACGGTAGCCCGTGGTTAAGGTCAACGGTTCGCTAATATGCCAATCCGCTTGTCCGTAAACGGCGGTGCTTTGGTTCTTGACTATGGTTTGTGTGTTTTTATATGCCAGGTTGAGCGAATCTTTAAGCAAGGCTTGTCCGGTACCGGAAGCATAAAGCGCATTGTAAATGGCATCACTGGCCTGGAAAGCGCCGGCATCATTGCCATAGCGGGTGCGGGAGTTAGAGTCGTTATCGGTATCAATAAAATAAACGCCTGCAAGATAGTCGACTACGCTATTTTTATCCAGCGCAGAGGATACGCGAAATTCCTGGCTGATCTGGTTGTATGCGGTGATATAACCGCCACTTTTTGTAATGTCATAAGGTGTCCCTTCGTCGTTTGCCGCGCTAAACCAATGGCTGCGGTAACCGGTAATCGATTTCAGGTTATGACCTGCCACGTTCCAATCCAGGTTGATGGTAGCGCCTTTTGACCCGGTAATAATGCCGCCATTGTTATCCACATTGGTTGGGTCTTTAAAGTAGTCGCTAGCCGGGTTCCAGGTAGTCAGGCTGTTATTAAACCATTTACGATTGACATATTTTTTGTAGGTGGTATCTACAGTGGCTGCCGCACGCGCTGTGCCATCACTAAAGAGCAATGGCTCCGGGTGCCTGACGGTATTGCCGTTAACAAACTCAGAACCTCTGGGCTGGTGTTCCACACTCAACTTGGCACTAAAGTTTTCGCTAGGCGTTAGTAGAAACTGGATACGGCCAAAAGTGCGGTCTATATTCTGGTAGCTGTCCCTGCCGTCCAGGTCGGGAAACTGGTTTTCAAATTTACTGGAAGTAGGGCCATCGGCCTGCTCGCGATAAAACGTACCACGCCAAGCCAATAGATTGTCAATAACAGGGCCACCGACTATCGCAGAGGAACGCAATGTATTCCAGTCGCCAAAGGTTTGTGAAAAGTTAGCTTCGGGCGTAAAAGTAGGCGCCTTAGTCGTAAACGTCAGGCGGCCAATATTGGATGCTTTACCACCTTGCGTGCCTTGTGGCCCTCGTGTGGCGTCAATAGTGTCAATATCGGTAAAGATATAACCATTGACCAGTGGTGTGTAAGCGATACTGACCCCATCCAGCAATGTGCCAATGGACGGGTCGATTTGATCGCTAGCACCAGTGGTGATGCCGCGTAGGGTGAGTGAGCCTGTACGTGAGTTGCCATAGTTGAAGTTGACGTTACCGATACGGCGTAAAACTTCGGTGGTATTAGTCGCATTCAGGCTTTCAAGCTCTTCACCACTGACAATGGAAACAGATGCTGGAACATCTTTTACCTTTTCAAGCACAGCTTTCTTTTTGAATTTCACAACAATGGCATCAAGCGCTGAAGGCTCTTCGGTCGTTGCCGTGTTTTCCGGAGTGCCTTGTTTTTGCTCAGCTGTGTTGGTTGAAATTTCCGCGTCGCTTGCCGGCTTATTGGCCAATTGCTTCTTGAGGTTATCATTCTCAGCCTTAAGTTGCTCTAATGCTTTCTGTAATTCTGCTAATGCCTGGTCGTCTGCTGCGTAAGCCGGTAATGCGGAAAACTGGGTAAAGCTGGCAATCGCAATCGCTATAGCCGTGCGGCGAAAGGGGATGGGCTGTTTTTTTCGTTTACTGGGTATGTGTTCCCTTAAATGGTTACTCATTTATTTGCTTTCTTAATAATGTGAATGGTTGGTTTGGTTCACATCACTAATCGCAATATATATGCCACTCAAATACTTAATATGTAAAGTAATTTTAAGTATTTGAATTTTCATTAACACCATGATTAAAAACAAATTTTTGTGTTTTTAATTAAGAAATTATTTTATCAATCAAGCCGATAAAAAAGACGGTTGTTTTAAATGAAACATTTATATTGCAGGCTGTTGTATGCAATACAGAAGGCGATAGGTGGCCTACCTATGTGGAATCGGATGGCTATTTGCGCATAATCAGTTAAAACTTACCGCCTAATGCGGTCATTAAACCGACACTGGCATCTAGCCTCCTGCCTATAATCGATAGGGCATTACGCTCTGCGTTCAGCGCGGTTGATTGCACGATGACTACATTTTGATATTCACTGATGCCGGCACGGTAACGATTTTCCGTTTGCTCCACCGCTTCACGCGCAAACCGCACGGCGGTTTCCTGTTCTTTGGATTCAGCTTCCAATATCCTTAGTAGCGCCAAGTTGTCTTCAACTTCCTGAAAGCCGCTTAACACTGCCTGCTTGTAGTTTGAAACGCTTGCATCGTAATTGGCGATGGCGGCTTCTGTTTGTGATTTGCGTAGCTGGTTATCAAAAATGGGGCCAGCCAATACAGGCCCAAGCGCCCAAATCCTATTCGGCAAAGTCAATAAGTGAGCAATACTTGAGCTCTCAAACGCCACGCTTGCGCCTAGATTTAAGGTGGGGAATAGGGCCGCTCTTGCGATACCAATCTGTGCATTGGCTTCCGCAATACGTCGTTCTGACGCGGCAATATCCGGGCGTCTTTCCAGCAAGCTAGACGGTAGACTTGCCGGGATGGCCGGGAGCTTGATGCTAGTCATGTTATCGAATGGGCTGGATGGTAATGCGAAATCGGCAGGCGCGCGGCCAAGCAACACTGCAATAGCATGTTCTAACTGACTTCTGGCTGCCGTTATATCAATGGATTGCGCCCGTGTTGTCCTCAATTGTGCTTCTGCCTGTGCGATTTCTGTGCGCGATGCTAGGCCTACGTTGTAACGATTAATGGTTAATTTTAGCGACCTGTCGAAGCTTTCTGCGGTGTTATCCAGTAATTTTTTTTGTGAGTCTAAAATACGTAATTGAAAATAGTTTTGCGCAATATTGGCTTGTACCAATAAACGCACAGATTCTAAATCGGCGGCACTGGCATTAGCATTGGCCTCACCCGCTTCAATACTTCTTTTAATACGTCCCCACAGATCTATTTCCCAGTTGGCGCTAATGCCGATATTGTTGTCCGTACGCGCGCTTGCGCGACCTACTTGACTGCGCGTGATGGCACCACCACCGTCCACCGCCGGCAAAATCGGCGCACGTGCACCTTTTGCCAAAGCCTGTGCTTGTCGATAGTTGGCCTCAGCAATGTGGATTGAATTATTGGCCTGATTGGCTTCTGCAATTAAATTGTCCAGCGTGTTATCGCCATATAGCTGCCACCAATCCTGGGTAATATCGGGTTGACCCGGTTCAGCCGTTTTCCAGCCTTCGTATTGTGCAGACTCTTTGTAAATGGCGGGTATAGCAACGCTAGGACGGGCGTAATCTTGCCAAACACTGCAAGCACTTAAAAAAAGTGTGGACATAGGAAAAATGATGGCGATTAAACTGATTCTTCGATGATGCATAGTCATTAACTGCTTGATAAAAGGGTGGATGTTGAAATTGGTTTTGATGAAACGCGTTGTAGTTTTAAACGTAAGCGTTCTAAATAAATGTATACAACTGGGGTAGTAAAAAGCGTGAGAATCTGGCCGAGGATAAGCCCGCCAACAATGGAGATACCTAATGGCTGCCGAATTTCTGCACCATCGCCCACACCCAGTAATAATGGCAACGCACCCAAAACGGCGGCAAAAGTGGTCATCAGGATTGGTCTGAAGCGTTGGCTGCACGCCAGCTGGATAGCTTGCTCTGGTGTAAGGTCTTGTTCTTTTTCGATTAATTGTGCGGCATCAATCATCATGATGGCATTTTTCATCACAATGCCAATCAGCAAGATAATGCCAATCATGGCAATAATCGTCAGTTCGCTTTTAAATAAAATCAGCGCAAACAATGCACCGATACCAGCCGAGGGTAGGGTAGAAATAATGGTGATTGGATGAACCGTGCTTTCGTAGAGCATGCCCAGGACAATATAGATAGTAATCAGCGCTGTGAGAACCAACCAAGGTTGGCTATCCAATGATGCTTTAAATGCTTTGGCTTTGCCTGAAAAAGTGCCGTGAATACTATCGGGCGGATTGAGTTTGCTGAACGCTTCTTCAATCGCTAGTGTGGCAGAGTCCAGCGCATAGCCTGGCGCGATATTAAACGAGATGGTCGCTGCGGCAAATTGTCCTTCATGGTTTACTGAGAGTGGTGTATTTTTTAGCTCCCATCTACTAATGGTAGACAGCGGAATGCGCGCGTTATTGCTGGTTGTCAGGTAAATCTGGTCTAATGATTTTGGCCCTTGAGCAAATTCTGAAGCCAAGGTTAGCACTACAAAATACTGGTTGAGCGGCTCATAAATCGTAGAGGCTAGCCGCTGCCCAAACGCATTATTGAGTGCCGTATCGATTTGCACCTGCGTGATGCCAAAACGTGAAGCGGCATCTCGATCGACAATCAGATTGGTTTGCAGGCCTTTGTCTTGTGCATCGCTGTTGACATCCATCAATTGAGGTAACTTGGATAACGCGTCCGTTAAACGTGGAATATAGATACTCAAATCCTCCACATTATTAGAGAGCAGAGTGTATTGGTATTCCGCAGAGCCTGGCCTTACACCAATGCTGAATTCTTGTTGCGGGTTAAGGCGCAGTGTCGCGCCCGGGACTTTTTCAAGCTTTGGTCTAAGCCTGGCAACAACTTCCTGCGCAGAAGCATCGCGCTCTGAACGTGGTTTTAGGCGAATGTTCATGCCACCGGTATTCGATTGGCCGCCACCAAATCCACCCGTGTTTTCGAAATAGGCATCCACATCAGGGTCTTCTGCAATGATGCGCATGAATTGATTGACCTTTTCGCGCATGGCCCAGAATGAGATATTTTGATCGCCTTGGAAGTAGCCCTGAATGCGCCCTGTGTCCTGCGCAGGGAAAAATCCTTTAGGCACAATCGTGTAAAGGTACACATTGATCACTACCACGACGGCCAGCATGCAAACGGTGAGTAAACGGAACCGGATCACCCAAACCAAGGCACGCTGATAGGCTTTTAGTGGGATATCGAATAGTTTTTTTAACCAAGTCGCCAGCAAGTTTTCTTGCGAGTTTTCTAATGGCTGTGGCTTAAGCAACTGTGAGCAAAGCATGGGCGTTAAGGTGAGTGATACGATCAGCGATATCACTACAGCGCTGGCTAATGTAATCGAGAACTCCCTAAACATACGCCCCACAACGCCGCCCATAAATAGCAG
>JAZKEN010000063.1:62299-73561 GCA_040387035.1 Pseudomonadota bacterium
ATGCACTCATGGCAATGACAGTGAAAGATACCTCTTTCACCCCCTTAAACGCTGCCTGCAAAGGCTGCATGCCATTTTCAATGTGCCTTATCGTATTTTCTACCACCACAATGGCATCATCCACCACAAAGCCAGTGGAGATGATTAAGGCCATTAGGGATAAATTGTTTAAGCTAAAGCCACAAAGGTAAATCACAGCCAATGTGCCTAATAAAGAAATAGGAATGGCGATGCTGGGAATCAATGCGGCGCGTGCGTTGCGCAGAAAAATAAAGGTGATTAATATCACCAACCCAATAGAAATCATCAAGGTGATTTCTACTTCATGCAATGAACTACGTACGATCTGGCTGCGGTCAATAATCACATCCATTTCAACCCCTGCTGGTAACAGCGGCTTTAATCTTGGAATCAGCGCTTTAATCGCATCGGTTGTTTCAACCAGATTGGCACCGGGTATGCCGTTAATCATCAATACCACACCAGGTCTGCCATTGACGCTGCCTGAGCTTCTCAATTCTTGTACTGAATCTTTTATTTCGGCGACATCTTTTAGCCGAATTGGCGCCGCGTTTCGCCAGGCGATGATGAGGTCGGAATAATCCGATGCACGCTTAGCCTGGTCATTAACGTCAATCTGCCAACGACGCTGTGCGTTTTCAACAAATCCCTTGGGTAAATTGGCATTGGCGGCTGCAATCGCAGTCCGTACTTGTTCTAGCGTGACATTGTATTGATTCAGCACGGTAGGGTTGACTTCAACACGCACCGAACGCAATGCGCTGCCGTTCACATTGACCATGCCCACGCCATCTACTTGTGAAATGCGCTGGCCAAGCAGGGTAAATGCGATGTCGTATAGCTGCGGCTGGCTGTAAATATCAGAGGTGAGCGCAATATACATAATCGACATTGGGCCGCTCTTACGATAGCTCGGATTGCTCTGCAGGCCAGCGGGTAGCAATGTTCTAGAGGCGTTGATAGCTGCTTGCACATCACGTGCTGCACCGTCTGCATCACGCTCTAAATCAAACTGCAGGCTAATACGCGTTTGGCCTTTGTTGCTGCTGGATGTCATTTCATTGACGCCAGCAATATTGCCAAGGGCACGCTCTAATGGTGCAGCCACCGATGAGGCAACGGTCTCAGCGCTTGCCCCCGGTAAACGCGCATTCACGTCGATACTTAGCATTTCTACTTGCGGCAGGGATGCGATAGGTAAAGCATAAAAGGCTGCTACACCAGGCAATGCCAAAGCGGCAGCCAGCAACGATGTGGCGACTGGTCGGCGGATAAACGCAGCAGACCAACTCATGCTGCTGCCCCTGTTAAATCGATACCACTGCTTTTTTTGCTAAAGCGCTTAGCCATGCGATCAAACGTGAGATAGATGACCGGCGTAGTGAATAAGGTCAGTAGCTGGCTTAGCAATAGGCCGCCTATCATGGCAATGCCAAGGGGTTGGCGCAGCTCAGAGCCTGGACCATCACCCAGTACCAATGGCACAGCACTTAACAATGCGGCCAGAGTTGTCATCAAAATAGGTCTAAAACGCAGTAAACACGCTTGGTAGATGGCATCTACTGGCGATAGCTTTTGCTCGCGTTCTGCCTCTAACGCAAAATCAATAATCATGATGGCGTTTTTTTGCACAATGCCAATCAATAACACAATCCCGATGATGGCAATCACGCTGAGTTCCTTGCCCATTACCATCAATCCCAATAGCGCGCCAACACCTGCCGATGGCAGCGTGGATAAGATAGTCAGCGGGTGGATATAGCTTTCATACAATATGCCCAGCACGATATACATGGTGATAACTGCGGCAATGATTAAGAATAGCTCATTGGACAGTGCTGCTTTAAAGGCAGATGCCGCACCCTGAAAGCGTGTGATTACGGTGGGTGGAATGCTGATTTTTTTTGTTGCGTTTTCAATCGACTGTACGGCGTCGCCTAGGGCGAAGCCGGGCGCCAAATTAAATGCGATTTCAGCAGAAGGTAACTGGTCTTCACGGTATTCGACCAAAGTAGCAGGTTTTTGCGTAATAGTGGCAAAGCTGCTTAACGGTACTTGGTTGCCATTGCTTGAGCTGACATACACATGCTGCAATGCCTCTAATCCTATCTGCTCGGTTTGCTGCGCTTCTAAAATCACACGATATTGGCTGGCATGGGTAAATATCGTCGACACAATGCGTTGTCCAAAAGCGCTGTACAGTGCATTGTCTACATCCGCCATACTAATACCTAAGCGTCCGGCGCTGTCTCTGTCCACTTCAATCGCTGCACGCAAACCGTCATTTTGTTGATTGCTGGCAACGTCGACTAGCTCTGGCAATTGGCTTAGATTTTCCACTAATTTAGGCACTGTATCTGCCAGTGCGGCTGGGTCTGTGCTTGTGACTAAGTATTGATACTGCGTGCGGCTGATGCGGTCGCTTAAGGTCAGATCCTGCACCGGTTGCATGTGCAGTTTGATGTCGGAAATATCGCTTACGGCTGCATTCAGTCTTTGAATAACCTCAGTCGCCGTTTCGGTACGCTGTGGGTAGGGCTTTAAGTTGATCAGCAATCGGCCGCTATTCAAGGTGGTATTCACGCCGTCGATGCCCACCACGGAAGAAATACTCTCTACCGCAGCATCACTGAGTAAGGTATCTACCAATGCTTCTTGGCGTTTGCTCACTACGGTAAATGATGCCGATGCTGGCACTTCTGTCATCGCTTGAATCACACCAGTATCTTGCACAGGGAAGAATCCTTTGGGGATTACCAACGTGAGTATGACGGTTAATACAAAAGTTGAAATCGCCAACAGCAAGACCAGATTTTGGTGCGTTAATCCCCATTGTAGCCATTTACCATAGTGCGTAATGACGTGCGCAAGCAGGCCGTTTTCTTGTTTATGCTCTTTAGCGGCAGGGGTTGATTTAAGTAGCCTTGCGCACAGCATTGGTGTGAGCGTTAACGACACAACCGCAGAAATCAAGATGGCGACGGCAAGTGTGATTGCGAATTCGCGGAATAGGCGGCCTACCACGTCGCCCATAAACAGTAGGGGAATTAATACAGCAATCAGCGAAAAGGTAAGCGAAATAATGGTAAAGCCAATTTGCTTAGAGCCTTTTAAGGCAGCATCAAAGGGTGTTTCGCCTTCTTCAATATGCCGCGCGATATTTTCAATCATCACAATGGCGTCATCCACCACAAAGCCAGTGGCAATGGTCAGCGCCATCAGTGTCAGGTTGTTAATGCTAAAGCCAGCCAAGTACATCACACCAAAAGTGCCGACTAACGATAACGGCACAGCCAAGCTAGGTATCAATGTACCAGAGGCTGTGCGTAAAAATAGGAAAATCACCATGACCACCAGCGCGATGGCCAGAAACAATTCAAACTGAACGTCTGCCACAGAGCTACGAATCGTATTGGTGCGGTCCGTCAGTTGTATCACGTTAACATCTGCTGGTAAGCCTGCTTTAAGCGATGGCAGCAGGCTGCCGATACGGTCTACTACTTCAATCACATTGGCGCCCGGCTGGCGCTTGATATTGATCAGTATGGCTTGCGATTGATTCGCCCAAGCGGCGATAAAGGCATCTTCCTGCGCCTCTTTGATTTCTGCGACATCGCTTAAGCGAATCGGGCGATCAGCGATGTTCGCAACAATCAGCTGCCGGTATTCATCGGCAGTTTTAAGTTGGCTGTTGGCTTCCAGCTCATACGCTAACTTTGGGCCATCAATATTGCCTTTGGCTTGATTGGAATTAGCACCCCCAATCACGGTTCGAATATCGTCAAATCCAAGCCCATAAGCCGCTAATGCGGTTGGGTTGACCTGAATGCGAATAGCAGGGCGCTGGCCACCATCAATGCTCACTTGCCCGACACCGGACACTTGCGCGATCTTTTGTGCCATGCGCGTATCGATTAAATCGCGCAACTTAGGCAGGCTCAACGTTTCGGAGCTGACGGCCAGCGTCAAGATAGGTGCATCCGATGGATTTACTTTGTTATAAATCGGCGGGGTTGGTAAATCGGTCGGCAAAAAACTGGTAGCGGCATTAATCGCGGCTTGTACCGATTGCACCGCGACATCCAATGTATTTGTAAGGGTAAATTGCAGAGTAATCACCGATGCGCCACCGGAGCTGGTAGACGACATATGCGCCAGCCCGGACATAGAGCCAAACTGGCGTTCCAATGGCGCTGTGACAGTCATGGTCATCACTTCTGCGCTGGCGCCGGGATATAAAGTCACCACTTGAATCACCGGGTAATCGACTTGTGGCAAAGCAGCTTTCGGTAACAAGTGGTAAGCCAAGACGCCGGACAGGAAAATGGCGATCATCAGCAGTGCCGTGGCGACAGGCCGCAGGATAAAGATTCTGGAAGGATTCATTGCAGCGGGTTTGCTTTATGATTGATATTAATGGCTGGATTGACGTTGAGAGGCGGTTAATGACGCCTTTCGTAGAAAGGTGCTAGCATGTTTCGGTGACGCCGCATCTGCTTGCGAGTCAAGGCGCTTCCTATATTTTCCACTGCCTTTGTTGCCAGCGCGCGCGATTGAACTTCGCTCCCCGCTGACGGATGAAATCACCACTTTGGCGTTGTCTTTTAATTTATCGATGCCACTGACAACCACTTGATCGCCTGTATTCAAGCCTTCCAAAATCGCAACCTGGTCGCCATCCACCTGGCCTAATTTAACCGCTTGTACGGCAACGGTTTCCACACCATCCTTATCGCCTTCGCCCAGCTGGCGAATACGGTACACATAAGCGCCGGCACTGCCTTGCTGTATCGCCGCATTGGGTAAAATGTTGACGTTGCGCAAGGTATTGCTTAATAGCTTCACATTCACAAACTGGTTGGGGAACAAGGCATTATCCGTGTTTGTAAATTGCGCCTTGATTTTCACGGTGCCGGATGTAGTATCGATCTGGTTATCCAGGCTTTCCAGGTGGCCAGTCGTCAATCGTTTGCTATTGGCTTTATCCCACACTTCTACGGGCAATGTTTTGCCTGCCTGTTTGCCCGCCTGAATTTGCGCAATCAAATCGGCCACCCTGTCTTCCGGCAAAGTAAACACCACATGGATAGGGTGCACTGCGTTGATGACCGCAATGGGGTTGGTGGTGGTGATATTATTGCCGCCATCTACTTGCCGAAGACCAATGCGGCCGCTGATGGGAGAGGTGATGCGCGTAAAACTTAACTGCAGTTTTGCATTCTCCACCAGGCCTTGGTCTGCTTGCACCGTGCCTTGGTATTGCTGTACCAGTGATGCCTGGGCATCCACTTGCTGGGAAGCGATAGAGTCTTGCGATTGCAGGGTTTTAAACCGCTCCAGGTCAATCTGGCTGTTTTTTAACAATGCCTGGTTTCTTGTTGCTTGACCCTGCACCTGTGTCAGCGCGGTTAAAAAAGGCCTTGGGTCAATCTCAGCCAACAATTCACCTTTTTGTACCAACTGGCCTTCTTTAAATAGTACCCGCGTCAATTGGCCGTTGACCCTGCTTGAAACAGTGACTACGGCGGATGGTGTTGCCGTACCCAGCGCGGTTTGGATGACGCGAATATCACCTTTTACCACGTCTGCAACCACCACCGGAGTAGGTTTATCGCCACGCTTGCCCCTATGTTGACCACCTTCGGAGCCTCTACCGCCGCGTTTATCTGGTGAGCTATCGCTACTATTGTTGGTGTGTGCCGAAGCCTCTTGCTTGTGCCAATACCACCAGCCAATAGCACTGATAATGGCTATTGCAATAATGGCCTTGGGCAATATATGTTGTTTCTGCATACAAACTTCTCAATCGTAAACTGGCGGAGGTAGCGAGGTTAAATATTACTTCGGATCTTTTTCCCTAAAGCTGTCGTGGCAGGCTTTGCAAGATTGCGTCAGCTTTCCAAACTTGGCCTTGATCTGCACAGGGTCGCCTGTCTCTGCAACTTTGGCGAACTCATTGGCTTCGGTATTGAATGTGGTGGCCAGTTTTTTCACTTCATCCGGTTTTTGAAAGAAGTCAGATTTCAGGCGTGTCTTTCTCCAACCTTCACCCTGGTCTGTGCCTGGGCCATACAGTGCGCCTAATCCGGAGTTAGCCGCAGCAGCAATCGCGTTAGCGGCAGCAATCACGTCTTCTTTGGAGAATGTTTCTGGCTTATCCAGCTGGACTTTAATTTTATTGGTATTCCAGCCAATAAATGAATAAGCCGATTGGCGGTATTTAATCTGGTCTTCAATCGGTCCTGCATGTGATAGCCCTGCGTTCAGTACTAAAACCGAAGTTAAGAAAAGGCTTAGTTTCGTCATTTAATATCCTTAGATAATGGTGGGAGAAATTATTTAAAAGTGTGCACAATCATGGCTTACCATTGATTCTGCACAGCAGGTGCCTGTGGCGGTGCAGCTGTTGCCAGGAAATCAGCCAGCACACTGCCAAATGTGAGCCACACCACCAGTAGAGCCAGCGCGATGCTAATAAAGAAATAGGCTGGTTTGGTTTTTGGGTGGTCAGGCTGGTTAAGTGTTTTTAACTCTTTTTTTCCGGTCAGCATCGGTTTTACAAGATTGTTTTTTTTAACCGCCCAGTAGAATGCAATCGCCAACAAGTGCAGCGCAATCACAATCAATAAAGCGTTAAAGGCAATCGCATGAATGCCCGTCAACCAATCGCTTGAGGATTGATTGACCAAAGGGTAAAGCGGTCCAAATAAGGTGATATCGTCGTTGGCGAATAAGCCAGTCACCACAACAATGCCGGTCAGCCCAAGCAACGTTAATACAGCCAGCCCGCCCAAAGGGGAGTGCCCCAAGCCTTGCCACTGGCCTTTAAAATATTGAATCAAACGCGATGGCGTTGGGAAAAAGTGGCTAAAGCGTGCTTGCTGGTTGCCCAAAAATCCCCATAGCACGCGAAACACGATCAAGCCCAGTGCCAATGCCCCAAGGCGTGCGTGCCAATCCGCCCAGGCACCGCCGATTTCAATGCTTAGGTAACTGAGTGCAATCGTGATGACCAATAGCCAATGGAATAGTCGAATGGGTAAATCCCAAACCTGAATTTTTTGTTTCTGCATGTACTGGCTTATCCCCGAAATGGCGTGCTGGCTTTTTTAATCATTGTATTTTTGTCGATAGATATAAAAGCGTTCTAGCCTTATATCCAGTAACGCATTAGCAGGATATGTGCCATTGATTATGGCTGTGCCCTTGCATTGGATTTTTGAGGGTTGTTTTTTTAAGCTATTGTTTTATTTGGATTTATATAAAAAATCAAATACGCACTCCAACAATTGCGTTGATTTGAAGCGGCAAATCCTGTTCGCCAAACAACATGTTTAAAACAGCTTGTTCCTGACGCAACACTTAATAGTTTTTGATACTTACCTGCTTGATCAAACAGCCCACATAGTGGGTTGTTGCTGTTGAAACACTCTGTATCCTGGCCTGTTCATCTTCAAGCAATCTGGCCATTCAATTGTCACAAAATTAACTGAGCATAACTAACTGATATGTGAGAATTTTTATTTATAAGCATATGATTTTATTGTTTTTTATTTTAGAAAAGGGGAGGGATTTACAGGAAAAATTAAACTGGCACAGCTTTTGCCAATCATGTGGCTGGATTGCATTTTGCATTTATTACCATCCACAAGGGGAAAACATTTATGCGTAGTTATTTTAAGAACGGTACAGATGCGTTAGCTGCAGAACAAAATTCCACAGCTGCTGCATTAAGACCGCAATTTAAACGTAAGTTATTGGCATCGGCCGTAAGCATTGCGATTGGCGCCAGTATCCTGGTGCCGAATTTTGCTTTTGCGGAAGCGAATGTCGCCGATTTACAAGCAGAAAACGAGCGTCTTAAACAAGAGATCGAAGCGCTGAAAAAAGGCTTGAAGCCACAAGCAGAGAATACTCAAGCAGCACCTGAACAAACCACGGCGGAATCTGAAGAGGCGCCTGCAACGGCAGCATCTGCCAATAAAGCAAAAGAAGCCGAAGAAGAGAAAGTCACGCAAAACGTATTGGACTCTGTCGTGGTTACCGCGCGTAACCGTGAAGAAAAAGCGCAAAACGTGCCTTTACCGGTGACCATCATTGGCGGCAAGCGCCTGGATAGGGATAACACGGTGACGGTGAATGAATTGGTTAAATTCGTACCAAACCTGGGCGTGTTTGGCAGTAACCCGCGCCAGACCAGTATTTCGATTCGCGGTTTAGGAAAGAACAGTGCCAATGATACTTTAGAGCCTGGCGTTGGCGTAATTGTCGATAACGTGGTGAGCTCTTATGTCGGCCAGTCATGGAACGATTTTAACGACTTGGATCGTATTGAGGTGTTACGTGGGCCACAAGGTACCTTGCTTGGCAAAAATACCACCTTGGGCGCTATCAATATCTCAACCAAGCTGCCTAGCTTTACTCCCGGATACACCTTTGAAGCACGCGTGGGGGAATATGACCAGATGATTGGTAAAGTTTCGGCTACCGGCCCTTTGATTGATGGCTTATTGGCTTATCGCGGCTCATTATTTTTAAATAAGCAAAATGGCGTGCTGGATAATCTCTGGCAGACCAATGGCCCATCCAATAGCGAAACCTGGAATGAAACCAACCGTATTGGCGGCCGTTTACAGTTCTTACTGACACCTAGTGACGATGTGACTGCCCGCGTGATTCTGGACAGGACGCAAACCGTTGAAAACGGTAATAAATCATTACTGGTAAGTGACCCTGCCACCTTTTCGGATGGTAGTGCCAGAACGACTACCTTTTCGACAAGGCTAGCACGTAGCTACTTTAATAATGGCGATGGCACGCCTTATCGCCCGCGTTTAGGCGATAGGGACAATATTGAGGATTCACAGGCAAGACCGCAAAGAACCGATCAAGGCGGTATCTCAGCACAGGTGAACTGGAATCTGAATGACGATTACAGCTTAACTTCTGTTACCGCCTATCGCGGCCAGGAATTCGATATCAAGAACGGTGGCGCTACGCGTTTCGATATCGGTAACGGTGGCCAGCAACTAAGCAATACGCAATTTTCGCAAGAAGTTCGCTTGAGCTTTGCCGGTAATAAAACCTTTGATTACCAGCTAGGATTGTTCTATTTGGATGCGGAAGTGTTTAGTGATGACCCATCCTATTTCGGCGCTGATGCCGGTGCATTTAACGCCAGCAATGCGCAATATGCGGCATTGAGTGACCCTAAATACCGCGGTTTATTACGCGATTCGCAAGATGGTGTCTACCGCTCGTATGTGTTGAATCCTAAAACGCAAAGCTTGGCCGGTTTTGGCCAGGTCAATTGGCATTTAACCGATGCAGCTACGCTGACCTTGGGTTTACGCAACACGTTCGAATATAAAACCGGTCGTAATAAGCGTGAGGTAGACCGTGTAGGTAAAGCGTTAACCAACGCTACAGGTAGCGATAACTCTAAAGCCGCCAACTACGGCTTGAATCTGGCTAATGCAGCAGACTCAGCGGCCTGGAGCGCGGCAAAAGCTTTGTATCGTACTGCAATCGGTACCAACAACGCCGGTAATAACGGCATCTACGATTGGCGCAGGGGCGATAGCATTAAAGATAACTCCATTGGCTGGTTGATTAACCCAAGTTACAAGTTAAATGACCATACCTTGCTTTACGCTTCTGTGGCACGTGGTGAAAAATCTGGCGCGGTAGAGTTTAACTCGGATGCGGCTAGTGCTGATTATGGCCGACCATTAAACGTTGACCCGGAAAAAGCATTGGATTTTGAGCTGGGCTTTAAGACTTTGCTAGCCGATGGCCGTTTGCTGTTTAACGCCAACTTGTATTACACACAAGTCAAAGACTACCAAGGTTCTGTGACCGTGCCAGACCCAACCAATGCCAACCCTAACGCCACACGCGGGTTCCTGGGCAATATTCCAGAAGTGCGTGCACGCGGTATTGAGTTTGAAACAGCATTCGCTGCAACGCCTAACCTGCGCCTTAACTTTGGTGGTGCTTACAACGACTCGTATTACCAGGACTTTCAAAGTGTGACTACAGACGTTGCCAACCCTGTGTTAGTCGATTTTTCAGGCAAGCGTTTACATGGCGCACCTAAAGTCAGCTTAAGCTACGGCGCGGATTATAACTACTTCTTTGGTGCTGGTTATCGTGCACACTTCTTTGTGAATAACTCTTTCCGCTCAGGTACTTATCTAAGTGCTAACCAGGCGGCAAGTACTTACCAGGATAGTTACACATTGACCGATGGTGGTATTGGTATCGGTAGTGCCAGCGACAAGTATGAGTTCACGCTGATTGCACGCAATATCTTTGATACAGACTATAGAACCGGTGCCGGTACGTATAGCTCATCCGGCGCCATCAGTGAACAACCGGGTTTAGGCCGTACATTTGGCTTGGCTTTCCGTGCAAAACTTTAAAACGGATTGGTGATATAGCTTAAATAAATCACCACAATCTTCACAGCAATTAGGCAGAGTCATCTGGTCTTTAAGACAGATGACTTTCTGCTTGTTAGCAAATAAATATTCAAAGGAAATATATGCAGCACATAAAAGGATTAACGGTATTGAGTTTGTTAGGTTTTACAACTTTCGGCTTTGCAGCGGAGCCAAACGAAACGGCGCCTGCTAGATTAGAAGCTGCTGCCCCTGCGCGCGTACCTGCAGCCAAAGGGCCTGCGTTGGAGTTGGCAATAGAAGCCGCACGCGTTGCCATTGAAACCTGCGCGGCTGACGGCGGGCAAAAAATCGGGGTTAGCGTGGTGGATTCGGCAGGTGTTCTGAAAGTGTTATTAGCCGCAGATGGCACTTCGCCACGTGGTGTTACTTCCAGCACCAATAAAGCAGTAACCGCCTTGCACTTTAAAAAAAGTACCAGCGCTTTGGCTGAACAAATCAAGACGGATAAAGCAATGGCTGACACTATCGCGGCAACTCCAGCATTTAATGCGCGTCCGGGTGGTATCTTGATTCAAGTGGGTGGTGAAATCATCGGCGCTATTGGTGTGGGCGGCGGTAAAACCGATGAGCCTTGCGCGGTCGCTGGTTTAAACAAAGTGCAGGCCAGGCTTCAATAAACATGCTGGGAATGTTATCTCGTGGATGGATGAATGTACTGGTATTGGCAATGCTGTGCCACGTTCCGGTTGCGTGGTCAAGGGCGGCATCGATAATATCCCCACGGCTAAAAAAGAGGATATTGCAAAAGCCACCAATTATGTAAAAGAAACTTGGG
>JAZKEN010000064.1:0-11926 GCA_040387035.1 Pseudomonadota bacterium
GCGTTTACAACGCCACCGATGTCCAATGTCCAATCGCCAGCTGGAATCATGATACCAGCGTTTGCGCTTGAAGCTGCAGCTAATAAAGCTGATGCTACTGCTAAACTTAATTTTGTTTTCATATGAATCTCCAAAAATTTATACTTAAAGTTTGTAACTTAATTACCCTCATTTTTATGGTTTGAAATTAATGCTTGTTATATTTAACAACATTAATTTAACGCTAAAAACAAGAAAGTTCGCGAACTCCCCCAATAAAACAAACTTAACATTCATTTACTAAGAAGGTTCACCTAGTATGCCAAAGATGCCGTTTTAACAGCAAGTGATTTGTGGTTTTTTAAGTGAGTTGCGCCAAAATGTTGTATTGGCGCAACAGTTATGACCTTGCAGAGCGCAGAATTGCTTGCTTTACTTGTTACAAAGACTCTTCTACCGCAAACAGGCGACGGTGTTCACGGATGGCAAATCGATCGGTCATGCCAGCAATATAATCGGCAACGGCTCGCGCTTTGTCGGCTTTAGCGTGCTGTTGATGCTCTGGTGGCATCAGGCTGGTGTCGCTGAAAAATACTTCAAATAGTTCACGAATAATGCGCATGGCTTTTGCACTCATACGATTGACTTTGTAGTGATGATATAAATTAGTGCGTAAAAATTGTTTTAAAGCCAGGTTCTGTTGCGAGATTTCACTGCTAAAACCAATCAGGTAGGGAGCATGACGAATATCTTGTATGGATTGTGGCGCTACTTGTTTAATATTTGCGGCGCTTGTTTCACATAAGTCGACCACCAAAATATTAATCATGCGGCGCACCGTTTCATGTATCAGCCGCCTAGGTTCAAGTTTGGGATGTTTATGATTAACGATTTCTAGCTGAGAATTAAATAATGCCACTTCTTGCAGTTGCTCGATGCTGATTAAGCCAGAGCGCAAGCCATCATCAATATCGTGATTGTTGTAGGCAATTTCATCGGCAAAGTTGGTTAATTGGGCTTCTAAACTGGGATTGGTTTTATCAATAAAGCGCTGGCCTACATCGCCCAATTGTCTGGCATTTTTAAGTGAGCAATGTTTTAGTATGCCCTCGCGCAGCTCAAATGTTAAATTCAAGCCATCAAATTCAGCATAACGTTGTTCTAATTTATCGACTACGCGTAACGATTGCAAGTTATGCTCAAAGCCGCCGTAATCACGCATGCAATCGTTAAGTGCATCTTGGCCGGCGTGACCAAACGGGGTGTGGCCCAAATCATGTGCCAGTGCAATGGCTTCAGTCAGGTCTTCGTGTAAATTGAGTGTACGCGCAATGCCTCGTGCAATTTGTGCGACTTCCAGGCTATGCGTTAAGCGGGTGCGGAACAGGTCGCCCTCATGGTTTACAAATACCTGGGTTTTATACTCCAAGCGGCGAAAAGCGGTGGAATGAATGATACGGTCGCGGTCGCGCTGAAAAGCATTGCGTAAAGGCGATGCGGGTTCTTCATGGCGCCTGCCAAACGTGGCTTCAGGATTGGCGGCGTAAACGGCAAGTGAATTCATGGATTATGTAAGCGACAGTGTTTCATTGAGTTTGTTTGCATCGTAATCACTGGTAATCACGGCTTTACCAATGCCTTGCTGTAATACCAGCCTTATTTTGCCATCGGCCACTTTTTTGTCATTCGCCATTAAGTCCAGATACTTTGCGACACCTAAATTGGGTGCTTGTAGAGGTAATTTGGATGCAGTAAGTAGATCATGGATTCGTTTAAATTCATCATTATTTAACCAATTCATGCGTAGCGATAAATCTGCTGCCAATATGGTACCAGCCGCCACTGCCTCGCCATGCAGCCAAACACCGTAGCCCATGGCGTTTTCAATGGCATGGCCAAAGGTGTGGCCCAGGTTAAGCAGGGCGCGTTCCCCCGTCTCATGCTCATCTAGTGCAACGACTTCAGCCTTGTTTTGGCAGGATCGGTAAATGGCATAGCTAATGGCGGCTTCGTCTAAAGCCATCAATTTGGCAATATTCACCTCTAGCCAATCGAAAAAATCCGCATCGCGAATCAAGCCGTATTTAATCACTTCCGCCAGCCCTGCCGATAATTCGCGCGCTGGTAAAGTTTGTAATGTGTCAATATCCGCTAATACCAGTTTGGGCTGATAAAACGCACCGATCATATTTTTACCAAGCGGATGGTTGATACCGGTTTTGCCGCCAACGCTAGAATCCACTTGTGACAGCAGTGTGGTTGGAATTTGGATAAACGGCACGCCGCGCAGATATGTTGCCGCAGCGTAGCCGGTTAAATCGCCAATGACCCCGCCACCTAGTGCGATAAGTGTAGTGCTGCGCTCACAGCGATTTTTAAGCAGGGCATCGTAAATTTGATTGAGTGTTTCGGTGTTTTTATAAGCTTCGCCATCGGGCAAAATAATTTCAATAACGGCAACACCTGCTTGGCGTAGGGTGCTGGCAAGCTTTTCCAGATACAAAGGTGCAACCGTAGTATTAGTGACAATGGCGACATTTTTACGTTTAAGGTGCGGCAGGATCAAGTCTGCCTGCGCTAGCAAATTGGAACCGATATGAATGGGATAAGAGCGGTTATCGAGTGCTACATGTAAAGTTTGCATGATGGAGTAATAATATATTGTTAAAATTTAAGACTGAAATTTTAAATTGAGATCGGATTGTATTTTGGCAATGATGCTACCTACAGGTTGATTGCCCGTATCGATAATATGAGTGGCAACTTCAGTATATAAAGGGTTGCGCTCCGCATATAGTTGTTCAAGCTTGGCGCGAATATCTACATTTTGTAACAGCGGCCTGTGTTTGTCGTTGCGCGTCCTGTGCCAGAGTTCGGTCACATTGGCGCGCAGGTAAATAACATGACCGTTGGCTTTAAGCAATTCACGATTTTCTGCCGCGATCACTGCGCCGCCACCGGTTGCCATCACAATGTTTTGTTGGGTGGCAAGATCTTGAATCACGGCAGTTTCGCGCTTGCGGAATCCGCTTTCACCTTCCAAATCAAAAATAACAGGTATTTTAACGCCAGTACGTTTTTCGATTTCTACATCGGTGTCATAAAACTGTTTGTTTAAATGTTTGGCCAAAATTTTGCCAATGGTGGTTTTGCCCGCACCCATCAAACCAATAAAAAAAATGTTATTTGTTTCTATCACAATATATTGCCGCTTAATTTTTAAGCAAAAATGCCTATCAGGTTAATGATAGGCATTTTAAGGTAAAGCAGCGGTTCTGTCAGTTAAGTCTTATCGTAAGCCTAAACTTTCATCCATAATTTTAGGTGTGATAAATATGAGCAACTCGCTTTTGTCGTCCTGTTTTGTGCGGCGTTTAAACGCATTGCCGATAATAGGGATATCACCAAAGAATGGGACTTTATCCACACTGTTACTTTCGGTTTGCTCAAAGATACCGCCGAGTACAGCCGTTTCTCCGTTAGAAACCAATACCTGTGTTTTCACATTTTGCGTGTTGATTGCAGGTACGCCTACTACCACATCACCCGGGGAGTCTTTTCTAACTTCAAGATCCATAATGATTTTATCGTCAGGTGTAATCTGCGGTGTCACTTCTAAGCTGAGCTCCGCTTTTTTAAAGGCGACGTTAGTTGCACCGCTACTAGATGCTTGCAAATATGGAATCTCTACACCGGATGCGATTCTGGCCGTTTGTTGGTTAGCCGTGGTGACACGTGGGCTAGAAACGATTTTACCTCTTCGGTCGCTTTCAAGTGCTGTTAGCTCCAGATTAAGTAATAAGCCGGCAGGTAGTCTGAACAGGCTAAAGGCAACGCTACCAAACGCATTGGCAACTGGAAGGTTGGAGTTAAGCCCTGTATTGCCGTTTATGCTGGTAGTACCTGTGGATAGGCCAGTTGTCACACCATTACTTAGAGTGCCGCCCACACTTAATGCGTTTTGCCCTGGTGTGGTTGCACTCTGTACACCAAATCTGGCACCTAAGCTTTTACTGAAAGTGTCTTCAGCCAATACAAGGCGTGATTCAATCATTACTTGTCTGACAGCAATATCAGTTCTATTAATAATGTCTTGAATTTCTTCTAGTTTCTTGGCGGTGTCCTGTATAAACAATGTATTGGTGCGTGGATCCCAAACTGCGCTACCACGTTTAGATAGAATACTTTTATTTTGACCACCGCCTCCGCCACCACCAGAGTCATTACTGCCAGTCAGAATGTTTTTAAAAGATTCGGCTTTTTGGTATTTAAGTGTAAATACTTCTGTCCTTAATGGCTCTAAGTCTTCAATTGCCTGGCTCGCTTCTAATTGCGCTTTTTCTTTAGCGGCCACTTCTTCAGCGGGGGCAACCATTATCACATTGCCCGTTTTGCGCATACTTAAGCCCTTGTTTTTCATGATGATATCCATGGCTTGGTCCCATGGTACATCTTTAAGCCTTAAGGTTAAGTTGCCGGTTACGGTATCACTGGTAATAATATTTAAGCCAGTGAAGTCTGCAATCACCTGCAATACAGAGCGCACCTCAATATTTTGAAAATTCAGTGACAATTTTTCACCTGCATAGCCAGGTTTAGAACCTCTTACTAATTTATTTGGATCTTCAATCACTTGGCGCACATCAATAATGAACTTCTTATCGGCTTGATAAGCCGATTGTTCCCAGTTACCTTTCGGTTCAATGGATATACGGCTATTTTTGCCTTGTTTCATCGTATCGACATACAAAACAGGCGTATTAAAGTTAATTACATTCAAGCGACGCTGTAAATCGGCAGATACATCGGTATTGATAAAGTCAACAATGATTAACTTGCCTTTTTGTTTGATGTTGATACCTGAATTAGCGTCAGATAGATCGACAATAATGCGGCCTTCTCCATTTTTACCACGGGCAAAGTCTACGTTGGTGATAGCGTGGCTTTGATTTGTGGCACGCGCTTCTGCAAAACGTGTTTCGGTGCTGGCATTGCCAACACTGGCTTCGTTGCCTTGTAGCGTAATAATGACATCCTTGCCATTGATAACCGTGTTGTAGCCGACATTTTTAGTTAAATTAAGGACAACACGTGTACGGTCTTTGGCCTGGGCCAGCGACACGCTCTTAAGTGCACCCTGTTCGCTACTGATGCTATTTTTATTTAAACCGTTTGCGGTGTTGGGGAAATCCAACGCGATACGTGCGGGATTATTAAGCGTAAAGCCTGCAGGCGGGTTTGTTAATGCTTCTTTCATTTGCAAGCGAATGCTTACACGGCCGCCTGACAAGGCAGAAAAATCAATATTTTCAATTTTATTAACGAGAGCTGGATTGTTCTCTGCGGCGAGTGCGTTTGCAGAGCCCACGCTAAAACTGGCGATTAGTAGTGTGAGTGTAAAAATTTTTGTCATCATTTTAAACATGTTCATTCCCATCATTTATTCTTGCAGATTAATACTGGCACTACGTTCTACCCAATCACCGCTCAAGTCATCTTGCACAATTTCTTTAAGTGCAATATCACTTTCATTAATAGCAGTTACCAAGCCGTAGTTAGGGCCTAGGTAATTGCCAACTTTGACTTGCTGTATAGTGTTGTCAGGTGTTTTGATCAGCGCGTAGGTTAATTTATTGCGGCTCATCGACCCTACATATTTCAAGCTTTCTAACGGATAAGCTTCAAGCGCCTCTTTCGGGCGATTGGTATTCGGTTGTAAAGAACCATTTTTACTGGCTGCTTTACGAGGTTTAAACGGATCCGCTAATGTGCCGTCGGCGTTGTATTGCAATGGTGAGTACGGCAGGACTTCTGGCAAAGGTTCAACCCCTTTGCCCATATCATTGGCTGCAGTAGACATGAATTTGTCTAAATCATCACCTTCATCGCCGCTACAAGCAACCAAGACCAGGCTAAGTGATGAGATGAAAATTAATTTCAATAAAAGATCAAAGCGCGCCATTTATTTTACTTCCTTCTTTTCAGACGCTTTTTTAGCGGCTATTTCTGAAGAATCTAAGTAGCGGTAAGTTTTGGCTACCGCTTCCAGTGTAAGTGGCCCGTCTTTGGTGTCTCTGTTTAAAGGGGCGATGGACATATCATTTAATGTCACAATCCTGGATAGTTTGGAAATGTCGGTAGCAAATGCGCCTATGTCGTGATAACTGCCTTTAATTTTAATTTGGATTGGCATTTCTGCATAAAAGTCGGCAATGGTTTCCTGGCCCGGTTTAAATAAATCGAACTCCAGGCCACGGCCAAGCCCTGCCTGGTTAATATCCGTTAATAGGCCGTCCATTTGCGATTTATCCGGCAACTGTTTAAGTAACGCACCGAATGTTTTTTCAATATCAATCATTTGTTGCTTATAGGCTTCAATTTTTACCGCTTGGCTTTTCTTGGCTAAAAATACCTGGCGCAATTCTTGTTCTTTAGCTTCTGCCTGGTCAAACTCATCAATTTGCGGGCTCCATAAAAACCAGTAACCCAAACCAATTAACAATAAGAATAAAAATCCAAGCAAAACAAGCTTGACGGGCATTGGTAAGCTGCCCGCGTTTTTAAAGTCAATATTATTAAAATCATCTAATTTCATATGGATTATGTCCCTTTGATTTTATTAGTATTGGGTGCTTCTTCAGCTTTTTGGACCTTCAAAGAGACGTTCAGCATAAAGTCATTTTGCTTGATGCCGTTTACAGTAATCGATTTAATCTCAATCAAGTTAGGCGACTCCATCCAGTTTGAAACGCTTAGGTTGCGCACCAGCGTCGCCACGCGGGCATTGGTGTCTGCAACGCCTTCCAGCGTAATCAGGTTGCCTTGCTGCTTGATGCTTTTTAAATAAAGACCTTCTGGCAACTGCCTGGATAACTCATCTAATATCACCACCGACTGGCTACGGTTGGTTTGTAGGTTTTCGACAATTTGTTTGCGCTCCAGCACATTGCTGATTTGATCTTTAAGATCTTTAATGGCGGCAATTTCTTTATCTAGGTTTGCAATAGCCACCTCTAGCCTGCCATTGCGCTCAATCTGAGAATCTTTTTTAGCGCTCAGGTATGTCCAGCCCATAAACACAACGGCACTCGCAGCCACTGCTGCCATTAGGGCCATTAATCCAAATTGTCTTTGCCGCTCAGCGCGCTTTAATTGGCGATGCGGTAATAAGTTAATGCGCATCATATTAATCTAGCCCCCGCATGGCTAAGCCGCATGCAATCAGCAATGCCGGCGCATCAAGTGAGGCTTGCTGCTGTTTAACTTTGGTTGCAAGCGACATTGATTGAAAAGGATTGGCAATAATGGTGTTTACCTGCGTACGGTCCTGCACCAGAACATCGATGGCAGGAATCGCTGCACAGCCACCTGCTAAAACGATATGGTCGATACGGTTATATTGAGTGGAGCTAGTAAAGAATTGTAATGCGCGCGCTACTTCAGTGGACAGCGACTGCATAAACGGTTGCATCACTTCGGTTTCATAGCTTTCCGGCAGGCCACCTTTGCGTTTTGCGATTTCGGCTTCTTCTGCCGACAAACCAAAACGGCGTTGAATTTCTTGCGTGAGTTGTGTGCCGCCAAAAGCCTGTTCGCGCACGTAAATCGATTTGTTGTCATGCAATACGTTAATGTGCATCATGACTGCGCCAATATCCACAATCATCACAGTTTGGTCTTTACCTCTGTTAGGTATCTGATTAGCCACCAAGCTGTAAGCCGCTTCTGTCGCATAGGTGTCTACATCCATCACAATGACTTTTAAGCCGGCATCTTCTGCCGCCGCAACGCGGTCTTCAATCTTTTCTTTTCTGGCCGCGGCTATCAACACCTCTACTTCATCGGGGCTATTGGCTGCTGGGCCAATCACCTGAAAGTCGATGTTCACCTCTTCTAGTGGGAAAGGAATGTATTGATTGGCTTCAGCTTCTACTTGCACTTCCATGTCTTCTTCACGCAAATCGGCAGACATCATGACTTTTTTAGTAATCACAGCAGCAGAAGGCAATGCCAATGCCGAGCGCTTTTCGCGTGAGCCCAGCAATTTCCACGCCAATTTAACCGCATCTGAAACCTGTTCTAACGCAGCAATATTGCCATCTACTATTGCGTCTTTCGGAATCGTGGCAATTGAGTAGGCCTCAAGACGATATGAACCCTTGCCCGTAGACGATAGCTCTACCATTTTGACAGCCGAAGTACTGATGTCCACGCCGATAAGCGGGGGAGTACTTTCATTAAAAAAATCGAATTTCAAATTAAAATTCTCTTTCTATATTCATGGGTTACGCACAATAGTGATAATTTACATTAAATCCTAGCAACAAGTTTACGCCCTGTAAAGTAAATTTTAATTTAATATTTATTCTGTGAGCACAATTACAACAGCTGTGACATTTTTAATACAGCCTGTGATTAGTGTTTATTATGGCTAAATATTCTGCTTATTTTGCACCCAATTAAATTTGTTTTACATTCAATTCAAAGATATTTTTACGCGAAACATCAACTCAGTTTTGGTTAATGTTTATTTAACTTATATACTGTGGTTTGTGATTTAAATAATCCTGACTCAATTCATTACAATATATCGATGGTTTTAACGCATATGGCTCCAAAAAAATGGTGGCACTTCTTAATATTATTTATCCTTGTGGGCGGCTTGACGTTGACGGCGATGGCAGCGCTGGCGGTAACTTTGATTTACCCTACCTTGCCTTCTTTAGAGGCGCTTACCGATTACAAACCCAAGCTACCGCTACGCGTTTATTCTGCTGATGGCTTTTTAATCAGTGAGTTCGGTGAAGAGCGCCGGGCCTTCGTTAGCATTGATAAAGTCCCCAAAAATTTAATTGATGCGGTACTGGCGATTGAAGATAGGCGTTTTTATAAACATGGCGGTGTGGATACCAAAGGTATTTTGCGCGCCATTAAAAACAATATCACCGGCAAGAGCCATGAAGGCGCCAGCACCATTACCATGCAGGTTGCCAAGAACTTTTTCACCACACCCGGTAAAAAACGCACCATGGTGACCAAAGTGAAAGAGGCACTATTAGCGTTAAAAATTGAAAAGACTTTAAGCAAAGATAAAATCTTGGAGCTGTATTTAAACCAGATTTATCTGGGCCAGCGCTCCTATGGTTTTGCGGCGGCTTCCCAGGTGTATTTCGGCAAACCGTTGACCAAGTTAACGCTGGCGGAATCAGCCTTATTGGCTGGCCTTCCAAAAGCCCCTTCTGGCTACAATCCTTTTGTTAATCCAACACGCGCATCCGATAGGCAGCATGAAGTACTGCGCGATATGCACCGCTTTGGATTTATTGACGAAGCCAAGTTTAATGAAGCGATGGCGCAAAAATTAAAATATAAGACATCTAAGCAAGCACGCGATTTGGCAGCGGATTATGTGGCCGAAATTGTCCGCCAAAGTTTGTTTGAGCGCTATCAGGACGATATTTACAGTAGCGGCCTAAAAGTGTACACCACCATCAAAAAAGCGAATCAAGAGGCAGCGAATACGGCGGTATTGCAAGGGATTTTAGAGTACCAGCGCAGGCAGGGTTACCAAAAGCCTGAAAAGACCATTGATTTAAATGCGCTGCAAGCGGCAGATTTGCCCCAGGCTTTACAGGCTGAGTTGGAAGATATTGAAGAATACAACGGTTTTGTGCCTGCTGTGGTGACGGAAGTTTCTCCCAAACTGGTCAAAGTGTTTAGCAAAAAAGGCGAAGCTATTGATATTAGCGGTGAAGGTTTAAGTTTGTTGCAAAAAAACTTGGCCGATAAAGTAGTAAAAAACCATAAAATCAAAGTGGGCTCTGTGGTCCGCATCATTAAAAGTCGTGACACATGGCATATCGTCCAGTTGCCGCAAGTTGAGGCTGCTTTGATTGCACTAGACCCTGCAAACGGCGCTGTTACGGCCCTGGTTGGCGGGTTTGATTTTAACAAAAACAAATTTAACCATGTGACCCAGGCATGGCGGCAGCCAGGCTCTAGTTTTAAACCGTTTATTTATTCTGCCGCCCTGGAAAAAGGCTTAACGCCAGCCTCAGTTATCAATGATGCGCCATTTACCAAGTCAGCAGAAGAAGTGGGCGGCAATGATGCATGGGAGCCTAAAAACTATGACGGCCAATACAGCGGCCCAATGCGTATGCGTAGCGCATTAACCAAATCAAAAAATATGGTTTCGATTCGGATCATCGAAAAAATTGGCCCACGTTACGCACAGGATTACATCACCAAATTTGGTTTTTCGCGCAAAGAGCATCCTGCATACCTCACTATGGCACTGGGTGCCGGTGCTGCAACGCCTTGGGGCATGGCGACTGGCTATGCGGTTTTTGCTAATGGCGGCTTCCGCGTTAAGCCGCATTTGATTAGCAAGATTACCGACAGCAAAGGCAATATTATCGAAGAAGTGCGCTATCCACGTGCGCAAAAAGATGCGCCAAGGGTAATTGATGGCCGCAATGCTTTCTTGATGACTTCCATGATGCATGATGTAGTGCAAAAAGGTACCGCAACGCGTGCAAAGCAATTAGGGCGGCAAGATATTGCAGGTAAAACGGGAACCACCAATAATCAGGTGGATGCCTGGTTTGCCGGTTACAACCCGCGCCAAGTTGCAATCGCCTGGATTGGCTACGACCAGCCACGCACGCTTGGGCGTGACGAAACGGGTGGTAAAGCTGCATTGCCTATCTGGATCACTTACATGGCAACCGCTTTAAAAGGCATGCCAGATGTTCCATACAGTGTGCCTGATGGCGTAATGTCGGTGAAAATCAACCCTTACACCGGCACCCTAGTTAGTGAAGATGACGATGGAATTTATGAGTATTTCTATCATGAGAATCCACCGCCCACAGCTGAGACTTATTTGCCGCCCATGTTAGACCCCAGCGATACGGAATTCCCTGACAGTATGATTGATAATCCATTGCAACCACAGCCGCCTAATATGCCAGAGAATTCGCAAGAAGAAGCGGTGCAGACCAGGCCGCTTCGCGATATACCCGGTGCAGTAGGCAATAATCCAAGAGCGCCCAGCAAGCCGGCTGGCACGCAAAATAGCTCAGATGCCGCAGCAAGAGTGTTAAACCCATCTGCAAATTAATCGAGTGGTTGAATGGCACGCGAAAATCAAGATCATATTCGGCAGATGATTGCTCAGCAGGCTGCGCGCATGATGGCAGAAGATGGCATCCACGACTTTGCCTATGCCAAGAAAAAAGCCGGAAAGCAGCTGGGGATAAGTGAAAATAGCGTGTTACCCACCAATGCTGAGATTGAAGAAGAGATCAGGCTCTATCACGAAATCTACAACGCCGATGAGCAGCCACTAGAGCTGGAAAAACTACGCAAAGCAGCACTTGTCACCATGCAGATTTTTGAGCGCTTTAACCCGCATTTAACCGGTAGTGTGCTGGATGGCACGGCTGGAAAATTCGCACAAACCAATATTCACCTGTTTGCCGATAGCGCAAAAGAAGTGGAAATGTTTTTGCTGAATATGCAGATTCCATTTGAAAGCAGCGAAAAATCGTACCGCTTATCCGATAAGCCCAGCAAAGATAAAAAAGATAAGGTGCGTAAAACGGTACCGGTATTCACCTTGGAAACTGAGCTGGGTGTGCAAAAGCTGAGTGTATTCGATGTAGACGATTTACGCATTGCCACTAAAAAAAGCAGTGATGGCGCAAATGCAGAGCGAGCCGATATTGCTGAGTTGCAAGCGCTAATTTAGGCTTAATTTATAGCTTTAGTTTTTTAACCACTTTGCTACATCCATCGCAAAATACGTCAAAATCCCATCTGCACCCGCGCGTTTAAAAGCCAGCAAGCTTTCTAATACGCAAGCCTTTTCATCTAGCCAGCCATTTTGGGCAGCCGCTTTCAGCATGGCGTATTCGCCGCTGACCTGGTAAGCAAAAGTAGG
>JAZKEN010000064.1:12026-24017 GCA_040387035.1 Pseudomonadota bacterium
GTGCTTTCCAACGCTTCGCGGATTTGGCCAATACGACCATCCATCATATCGCTGGGCGCGACGATATCGGCACCCGCTTGTGCGTGAGAGATGGCCTGCTTGACCAGCACTTCAATGGTTTCATCATTTAGCACGTATCCTGCGTCGTCAATCAAGCCATCCTGGCCATGCGTAGTGTAGGGGTCTAAGGCCACGTCCGTCATAATGCCCAATTGCGGATACGCCGCTTTTAAAGCCTTAACAGCGCGCTGCACCAGGCCATTTTTGTTAAAGGCTTCTGCTGCATCCAGGCTTTTGAATTTTGCATCCACTACCGGAAAAAGCGCTAGCAATGGAATGCCCAGCTCTACACATTCCCCAGCGGTTTTCAACAGCACATCAATGCTTTGCCTTGTGACGCCTGGCATAGAGGCGACTGGTTCTGTGCGATTTTCGCCATCCAATACAAATACCGGGTAAATCAAATCATTGCTGGTAATTACATTTTCGCGCATCAGGCGGCGCGAAAATTCATCTTTACGCATACGGCGCGGGCGGGAATAGGGATAGCTCATTGGTTAAATCCTTTTTTAAAACTCACTTAGCCACTCATCACATTTAAGCCACCCTTTAAAGCGTGGCCTATCATTGTAAACTGGCTTTCTCAGTACACTTGTGACCTCTGTGGCTAAAAAATCAAGCAAATACTTTAGCCAGTTCAGCGCCTGGCTCAGCTTGGCGCATAAATGCTTCACCAACCAAGAATGTATGCACCTTGTTGTCGCGCATTAGTTTGACATCTTCAGCAGTAAAAATGCCGGATTCGGTCACAATAATACGATCCTCTGGCAGCCTATCCAGTAAACCCAGCGTTGTTTGCAAGGTGACATCAAAGGTGCGTAAATTGCGGTTATTAATACCCACCAATGGTGTTTCCAGTTGCAATGCCAGCTCTAATTCGTCGCAGTCGTGCACTTCTACTAATACCGCCATGCCTAGTTCATGCGCCACTTTTTCCAGTGCACGCATCTGGCTCAACTCAAGCGCTGCCACGATCAGCAAGATACAATCGGCGCCCATGGCACGCGCTTCATATACCTGATAAGTATCAATCATGAAATCTTTGCGAAGTACGGGCAAACCACAGGCGGCGCGCGCCTGTTTAAGATAATCGCTATTGCCTTGAAAGTATTCAATGTCAGTGAGTACTGACAAACAAGCTGCCCCGCCGTTTTCATAACTTTTAGCAATTTCTGCAGGATCAAAGTCGGCACGGATCACACCTTTTGACGGGCTGGCTTTTTTGATTTCAGCAATCACAGCCGCATTGCCAGCCGCAATTTTGCTGCGGATGGCGCCGATAAAATCACGCGGTTTTGCCTGGGCATGTGCAAGTTGCTGTATAGCGTCAACGCTGATCTTGGCTTTGGCGGCAGCAACTTCGGTTATTTTTGTGGCTAAAATTTTATTTAAAATATCACTCATGGTTAGGCTTTATATGGATGCATTATTGACTATCGTTATTGGTATGTGTTGCCGTTATGTTTTATCCAGCCGCCAAAATGGCTGCCTTGTGGGTCGCGATGCGTCCAATGCACGATGCCACCTTTGGGGTTGTACACATATTCACCGCGAAAGCTGAGAAAATCCCCAACTTGTATATTGTTGATACGCGGCGCTAAATCAATATTATGCGCGAACAGCAGCGTTTGCCCACTATTGATTCTGACTAAAAATTTTTGATGACGTGAGCCGCGGTTGTCATCCGTCAGGATTTTAACTACTTTACCGCTATCTTCTACCTGTACATCGCTGATTTTAGCTAAATAAAGGCTATGCGCACTGCGTAGTTTAGGCGCATCAGCATCTTGTAATGTATCCGCATTTAATCCATCAGTACCTAAAGGCTTTAACTGTATATGTTGGGTTTGCGATTTAACGGCGGTTGCCGATTGTTTTCCGCTGCCAATATCGGCTGAATGCTCACTTTGTGAGCAAGCGCTTACTAACAATAGTGCTAACAGGGATAGAATATTCGTATTCATTTAAGCTGCTTTTAGCGCTTCCAATTTAGCCAGGGCCTGCCCGTTATCAATAACAATACCAGCCATGTTAATGCCTGCCTGTAAGCTATCGGCTATGCCTGCTGTGTAAATTGCCGCACCCGCATTCATTAAAACGATTTCTCTGGCGGGGCCTTTTTCAGCATTGAGTACGGCTAAAACCATGGCTTTAGATTGGTTAGCATCCTGTACTTGTATGCTGGATAAATCGTGTACCTTAAAGCCAAATTGCGCCGGATTGATTTTATAGCGGTTGATTTGACCGTTTTTGAGTTCTGCTACAAAAGTATCGCCAGTAAACGAAATTTCATCCATACCATCGGCACCATGCACAACTAAGACATGCTCCGAGCCTAAATTTTGCAGTACTTTTGCCAGCGTAAAGGTTAAGTCTTCCCTAAACACGCCCATCACCTGCCGTTTGGCATTGGCAGGGTTGGTAAGAGGGCCTAACAAGTTAAACAGGGTACGCACACCCAGTTCGCGCCTGACGGGTGCTGAGTGTTTCATGGCGCTATGATGATTGGGCGCGAACATAAAGCCGATGCCGATGCTATTGACGCAATCGGCAACTTGCTCAGGCGTTAGGTTAACATTGACGTCCAGTGCTTCCAGCACATCTGCGCTGCCGCATATGGATGAAACTGAACGGCCACCATGTTTGGCGACCTTAGCCCCTGCCGCAGCCGCTACAAAAGCCGACACAGTCGATACATTAAAAGTTTGAATACCATCACCACCTGTGCCACAGGTATCAATTAAGTGGGTGTTGTCTTCAATATTGACCTTGGTGGATAGCGCGCGCATAACAGTTGCGGCGGCGGTGATTTCATCCACAGATTCGCCCTTGATACGCAAGGCAACTAAAAAGCCTGCAATCTGCGCAGGCGTGAGTTCGCCTTGCATCACCTGCTGCATAATACTCAGCATATCGGCGTAACTTAAGTCTTGGCCTGCTATAAGCGATTCTAAAGCTTGTTTGTAATTGATTGACATTGCCTTAATACGCTTTTAGAAAGTTATTTAATAAAGCATGGCCATGCTCAGTCAATATGGATTCCGGATGAAATTGCACGCCTTCCACCGCCAGGGTTTTGTGTTTAACACCCATGATTTCATCATAGTTACCGTTAGCGTCTTCAGTCCATGCGGTAATCTCCAGGCAATCGGGGATGGTTGCGCGCTCAATCACTAATGAGTGGTAGCGTGTAGCGGTATAGGGATTAGGCAGGTCTTTAAATACGCCAGTATTGGTATGGTGAATCAGCGAAGTTTTGCCATGCATCAAGGTTTTGGCCTTGATAATCCGCCCGCCAAATGCCTGGCCAATACTTTGATGGCCCAAACAAACGCCTAGCAGTGGGATCTTGCCGGCAAATTCATGGATCAGCGGCACGCTGATGCCTGCCTCATTAGGCGTACATGGGCCTGGTGAAATCACAATATGGCGCGGATTTAGCCTTTTTACGGTTGCTAAATCGATTTCATCATTACGATGCACTTGTACATCTTGACCTAGCTCGCCTAGGTATTGCACCAGGTTGTAGGTAAACGAATCATAATTATCAATCATCAGTAACATGGTAGCTCTGTCATTCTATTCAATATGGGTAATACTGTTGGGTGATAGGGTTGAATGCGGTTATTGAGATTCAACCAATTTTTCAAAATGAAAAGTCGAAACGGGCTTGCTGAAATAAAACCCTTGAAAATAATGACAGCCTAGATTTTTCAGCAGCTCAAATTGTTCTTTTTGTTCAACGCCCTCTGCAACGATATTGCACTGAATGGTTTGTCCAATGGCTAAAATCATCTGAATAATGGCGGCATCGTTAGAGTCGCTCAGCATGTCTTTTACAAAAGAGCGGTCAATTTTAATTTGTTTAATCGGCAGTTTTTTCAGATAGACCAGTGATGAATGGCCCATACCAAAATCATCCAGTGCAATCCGCACGCCCAGCCCACTTAATATTTTCATTTTCTCAATAACATCATCAATATTATCAATCACCGCCGTTTCGGTCAGCTCCAGTTTTAAAAGATCCGGGTTAATGCCTGTGTTTTTAATAAGATCGCGCAATTCGTGCACAAAATGAATATACAAAAACTGTTTAGCGCTGATATTAACCGAAAGCCTGATTTTACTTAGTTTTGGTGAAGATTCCCATGCTTTCAATTGTTTGCATGCCTGCACCAGCACCCAATAGCCAATTTTAATCACTTGATTACTTTTTTCAGCAATCGGAATAAACTCGGCCGGGCTGATTAAGCCTAGTGTCGTGTGCGACCATCTCAACAGTGCTTCAGCCGCAACGATTTCCTGGTCAGAATTGACGATGCTTTGATAGTGCAGGTAAAGCTCTTCATTTTTCAAGGCGCTGTGCAGTGCAGATTCTAGCAGATAGCCGCGCTCTACGTTTTCTTGCGTGAGCTCGTCATAAAAACGGAATGTATTGCGGCCGGCAGCTTTGGCCTGGTACATCGCTGTGTCGGCGTGCCTTAAATGGTCTTCAAAGCTGAATTCGTCTCCATCAAACAAAGTAATGCCCAAGCTGGCCGTTGTATTAAATTCAAACAAGTCAAACTGATAGCTTTTGTTGAGCTCCATCAATAGTTTTTGTGCCACTTCGTTGGCCTGGCTGTAGGCGATATTGGCCAAGCTATCCAGGTTTTCAATAATGATCACGAATTCGTCGCCACTGAGCCTAGCCACCGTGTCACCCGCGCGAATGGTTTGCTGGATCCTGCTGGCGACTTCAATCAATAGGCGATCACCGGCATCATGGCCTTTGGTGTCATTCAAGGATTTAAAATGGTCCAGGTCGGCAAAGATCAGCGCACAGTTGGTTTTGGCGCGCTTGCAAGACACGCTGGCACGTTCAAAACGATCTATCAAAAGGCGGCGGTTGGGCAGCCCGGTTAAGGCGTCGTAGTAGGCGAAATTTTCAATTTCCAGCTGCGCTTTTTTCTGCTGGGAGATATCACGGATAAAGCCGGTCACCAACGAGATGCCTTCTTCTTTTAAAGAAGTGATGGTGAGCTCTACTGGAAACTCTGACCCATCTGAGCGCATGGCGGTTAGCTCAAGCCGTTTGTCAAAGATATGCTTTTTGCCGGTTAATACAAATTCGCGATGTTTTGTTTCGTGCGAATTACGTAGATAGGGCGGGATAATCACTTCAGCCAGGGATTTGCCGATCACTTGTTCTTTTGTATAGCCAAAAATGCGCTCGGCTGCAGGGTTGAATTCCACCAAAGCGCCGGTCTCATCAATGGTTACAATGCCATCCAGGGCACCGTTTATCACCGAGCGTAATTGCTTATCATTTTTACGTAAAGCGGTTTCTGCCAATCTGCGTTCGGATTGCAGAACCGAAATCAACAGCATGATGACCACTAGGGTCACGATGAACATCCATAGCGAAAAGATGCCATCACTGTCATTCATGCTGTAAAAAGAGCCGTAGCCGCGCGATGCTATAAACACGCCGATAATGGACAAAACAATCACGACCAGCGAGCCGCCCACAATGCCGAAGTTCATCGATGCCCATACCAGGGCCGGCAGAATCAAGAAGATGGACAGCATGAATTGTTTATTCAAACTGGGCACCAAGGCTGAAATCACCAATTCGCACAGCACAAAAGCAATCAGCCAGCCCATAAGCTGGTAAATCTGGCGCATATTGATGTGGAAGGATTTTTTTTGCACATTCAGCACTAAAGGCAATGCCAGTAACACCCCTACCGTATCGCCAATCCACCACAGAAACCAGATTTTGGGCAATTGCTCGTTTGCTACCAGGCCGCTGAAATGTAAAGATAGCGTGCCACCCGATGCGGAAGCCAGCATGCCAACAGCCGCAGCGCCCAGCATTAACGCAATATCCCGTTGCTTGATTAAGGCGTGGTTGAACTGAAATTTTTGCAGTAAACGTGCAGCGATAAACGGCGCTAGTGTATTACCGCAGGCAATGCCAATCGAAGTAGAAACAGACAGGTCGACAGAAAGCTCAACCAAAAATGCGGCAATGAAAATAGCAGGCAGTGCAATCTTGCCCCAACGCATGATTGCGCCAACGGCAATGCCGGTGGGTAACCAGATCAAGGTCACAATTGATTCTTTGTAGGGCACCATTAAGCCAAGCTTAGCCGTCAAATAATAGGCTAACAGCACAAGCAAAAATCTCCCTACATTTGAATTCATGTGTGTGAACATATTAATAATTTCACATTCATTTTATTTCAAGACCTAATAAGGGTTGTGTTATTGAATATCTAGCCCTGCTTGTACCAACTCGGCAGCGCGCAGTACGGCGCGTGCTTTATTTTGTGTTTCAATCCATTCACTTTGCGGCACCGAGTCGGCCACAATACCCGCACCCGCTTGCACATACAGCCGGTTATTTTTGATGACACCGGTTCTAATCGCAATCGCGACATCCATATCGCCATTAAAACCTAAATAGCCAACAGCGCCTGCGTAAATGCCGCGCTTGCTGGGTTCTAGCTCATCGATAATTTCCATGGCGCGCACTTTGGGTGCGCCAGAGACGGTGCCTGCCGGGAATGTTGCCTTGATCACATCAATTGCATCCATGCCAGGTTTGAGCTTACCTTCCACATTACTCACAATGTGCATCACATGCGAATAGCGCTCAATCATCATATTGTCAGTCACTTTAACCGAGCCGGTCACCGCCACGCGGCCCACATCGTTGCGGCCTAGATCCATTAGCTGCACATGTTCCGCACGCTCTTTGGGGTCGGCCAGTAATTCAACGGATAATGCCATATCTTCATCGCGTGTTTTGCCGCGTGGCCGCGTGCCTGCAATCGGCCTGGCTGTTACCGTGCCGTTTTCAAGTCGCACTAAAATCTCCGGCGATGCGCCTACAACATGGTGATCGCCCATGTCATAATAAAACATATAAGGTGACGGATTAAGGCTGCGCAATGCGCGATATAGGGACAGTGGCGGTGCGCTGAACTCTTGCGACATGCGCTGGCTTAACACCACCTGCATAATATCGCCATCCAGAATATACTGCTGCGCGCGCTTTACAGCGGCTTTAAACGCCTCTTCGCCAAATTCAGATTGCGCAGTTGAAATCTTGCCTGCAACGGCCTGTGGAATCGCTACCGATTTGCGCAGCATTTTCACTAAATCGTTTAAACGATTCAGGCCTTTTTCATAAGCATTCGCTTCAGCTGGGTCGGTGTACACAATAAAGTAGAGCTTGCCGCTTAAATTATCTACAACGGCCAACTCTTCAGACACCATCAGTAATACATCGGGTGTCCCAATCGCATCGGGCTTGGTGGTTTGTGCCAAACGTTTTTCAATATAACGCACTGTTTCATAGCCAAAATAGCCCGCCAGGCCGCCTGTAAAGCGTGGCAGGCCTGCGTATGGTGGTGTTTTAAAGCGCGCCTGGTAGCTTTTAACAAAGTCCAATGGGTTGGTGGTGGCCGATTCAATTACCGTTCCGCCTTGCAGTACCTGCACATGATTACCATGGGCCACAATGCGTGTTTTGGCGGGCAGACCAATGATGGAATAGCGCCCGAAACGTTCACCACCCTGTACGGATTCCAACAAATAGGAAAACGGCTGATTGGCCAGCTTAAGATACAATGAAAGCGGCGTATCTAAATCTGCGAAAGTTTCTAATACCAGCGGGATACGGTTGTAGCCCTGCGCGCTAAGCGCATTGAATTGTTCTAAGTTAATCGTGCTAAACATAAATTTCCTAACAGTCTTATTGGGTTAATTGGTGTTACTTATCGCTGTATTAAGCAGAAAATTGATCTGCTTAATTTACAAGCCTCGCCACCATCGCCAACTAAATGCATCTTTGTTATTTAGGAAATACATATTTAATAAATTTAAAATTGCTGTTAATGAATTTTAATGATTAGTACTCAGTTGTAATTAAATCCACCGCTTCATGCAGGTGATTAATTAATGCATCAACCATGCCAATATCTATACTATACCCCTGATTATAGCCATAAGGCACAGCAAATATAAAGCAGCCTGCATTGCGTGCGGCCACAATATCGGTTTTAGAGTCCCCAATCAGTAGCGATTCGTTGACTAAAACGTTGAATTTTTCGCAAACATAAAAAACCTGGTCAGGATCAGGCTTCTTTTTCTGCAAGGTATCGCCCGCCACCACCAAATCAAAATACGGTAATAAAGCACTTTTTTCTAGCAAAGGCATGGTAAAGGCCGCCGGTTTATTGGTGATGCAAGCCAGATGAACGCCGGTTTTTTTAATTGCCTGTAAGGCCTCTATGGCGTGCGGATAAGGATTACTTTCCGCAACGATTTGCGCATAAAAATCAAAAAACAGCTTTTGTGCCTGTGCCAATAAATCAGCAGCCGGCTCGCCATCCAGCTTGCCAGTCAAGCAGCGCTTGATCAGCACCAGTGCGCCTTCGCCGATGTAAGCTTCTACCTGCCTGGCATCTAATGTTGGCCTGCCCAAGCCAGCTAACATGGCATTTGCCGCACGCGCGATTTCAGGCGCCGTGTGTATCAAGGTGCCGTCAAGATCAATCATGACGGCCTTCACCTTAAATTTCATCAGAACTTAACACTTAAAAAATTTAAAATATCTAAACAAGACTGCGCTTACAGAAATTAGATACGAAACATACAAAAAGTATGTAAGCCGTCAATTTCTGTGCAGCAACAAGGTATTGTGACGATATTTTTAGTTTTTAAACGGTTGCTAATGAAGCACGCATCGCGCTGACAACCGTATCGTAACGGTTTTTATCATTCTCGCCTGGTGCGCCAAAAATCGCGCTACCTGCAACAAAGGTATCTGCACCGGCACGGGCGATTTCTGCAATATTATTCGCATTCACGCCGCCATCTACTTCAAGCCAGATCTGGCGACCGGTTTTTTCGTAGTAAGCATCAATACGTGCACGCGCTAATTTCAATTTTTCTAATGTTTCCGGGATGAATTTTTGACCGCCAAAACCAGGGTTAACAGACATTAATAAAATCATATCGACTTTATCCATTACGTGGTCCAGGTAGCTAAGTGAAGTGGCAGGGTTAAACACCAAGCCAGATTTACAGCCTAATTCGCGCACCATGGCCAGGCTACGGTCGATATGGTCTGATGCCTCCGGGTGGAAGGTGATGATGTTAGCGCCGGCTTTAGCAAAGTCAGGAATAATGCGGTCTACTGGTTTTACCATCAGGTGCACGTCAATGAGCGCGCCTACTTTTTTTGCCGTTTCGCGGATGGCGTCACATACCAAAGGGCCGATGGTCAGGTTTGGCACGTAATGGTTATCCATCACGTCAAAATGCACGATATCGGTGCCTGAGTTGATTACGTCTTCGATCTCTTGGCCAAGTTTGGCAAAGTTTGCAGAAAGAATACTAGGGGCAATTCTAAAAGTTTTATCCATGGCTAACATCCATTTGGTTGATTGTTTTAATTGAGTAAGGCTCAATTCAGGTGCCGCTAAAATTTAAGCGTAACTAAATTGATTGTAAACCGTTATTTTAACGCCATTTTGTACTTTTAGGACATGCGCCTTGCTTAAGATAAGCCGATACTTCAAAATTATGGGCGGTAATTTCACCGGCTCTTAAATCGGCTAATCGACTTAATCGCGCTTTAATATTCGTTAATCTTACTAATATGTTGAATGAGTTGGTAAAATAGCCGTATGCAGCTTTATACAATTGGTGTGAATCACACCACTGCCCCTATTTCAATCCGTGAACATGTCGCGTTTAACAACGATATCCTGCGTCACGCATTAAATGATCTGACCGCACAAAATGTGGCGGAAGCGGCTATTTTGTCTACCTGTAACCGCACCGAAATCTATGTACAATCGGCGACTCCCGAGCCTGTAGTCAACTGGCTGGCGCAATACCACCACCTGGATTTCAAGCATATCCAGCCTTATACCTACACGCTTAGCAATCAGGATGCCGTTAAACATGCGTTCCGTGTGGCCTCTGGCCTGGATAGCATGGTGCTGGGCGAGCCGCAGATACTGGGTCAATTCAAGCAATCTGTAAAAGTGGCGCAAGATGCGGGCACGCTGGGCACACTTTTACATAAACTGTTCCAGCGCACGTTTGAAGTAGCCAAAGAGGTGCGTACCAATACCGATATTGGCGGCAGCTCAATATCGATGGCCGCCGCAGCGGTTAAGCTGGCGCAACGTATTTTTGGCGATATCAGGAATCAAAAAGTATTATTGATTGGTGCAGGGGAAATGATCGAGCTTTGTGCAGATCATTTTGCGGCACAGCAGCCTAAATCGATGACCGTGGCAAATCGCACCATAGAACGCGGTGAGTTGCTGGCGGCAAAAATCAACGCGCAGAAAGTGAGTGCAGAGGCGATTTTGCTCAATGATTTGCCAGCACGCTTTGCCGAATTCGATATTGTGATTACCAGTACTGCCAGTCAGCTGCCTATCGTAGGTTTGGGCATGGTAGAACGTGCCATCAAAACGCGCCGCCATCGCCCCATATTTATGGTCGATTTAGCGGTGCCGCGCGATATCGAGCCAGAAGTCGCGCAATTGGATGACGTGTTTTTGTATACGGTGGATGACCTGGCACAAGTGGTCAACGATGGCATGGAAAATCGCCAGACAGCAGCTATTAATGCCGAAATGATCGTCGCCGCCCGCGTTGAAGGCTTTATGCAATGGCTGAAAAAACGCGATGCAGTGCCAACCATTAAAGCCTTGCGCGACCAAGCCGAAGCGGTGCGTATCAATGAGTTGGAAAAAGCGCTGAAACTGATTCAAAAAGGTGAGAATCCGGCCATTGTGCTGGATATGCTAAGTAGTGCGCTCACCAATAAGTTTTTACATGCGCCCAGCCATGCACTTAACGCGGCACACGGCGATGAACACGCCAGATTAGAGCAATTACTGCGTCAGTTGTACCATATTAAAAGTTAAAACCTATAGTCAGAATCTTAAACAAAGAAACCCAGCATGAAACCAAGCATGATTAGAAAGCTCGCCACTTTAAGCGAGCGTTTAGAAGAATTGAACCGCCTGATGAGCAGTGAAGGCGTGACCAATAATATGGACAATTACCGCAAAATCACGCAAGAGCATGCCGAAATCACGCCAATCGTTGAGCAATATCATTTGTTTGAGAAAGCCGAAGCCGATATCAAGGAAGCGCAAAGCATGTTGAGCGATCCGGATATGAAAGAGTTCGCCCAGGAAGAGATCGAAAACGGCAAGGCGACGCTGGAAAAAGTAGAGCTGGACCTGCAAAAACTGTTGCTGCCAAAAGACCCGAATGATGATAAGAATATCTTCCTGGAAATCCGCGCCGGCACCGGTGGTGATGAATCCGGATTGTTTTGTGGCGACTTGTACCGCATGTACAGCCGCTACGCGGATCGCCAGAAATGGAAAGTCGAGATTATGTCCGCCAATGAATCAGAAGTGGGTGGCTACAAGGAGATTATCGCCAAAATCGAGGGCTACGGTGCTTATTCTAAAATGAAATTCGAGTCCGGTGTACACCGTGTACAACGCGTACCAGATACCGAAACACAAGGCCGTATCCATACCAGTGCATGTACCGTTGCAGTGCTGGCAGAAGCGGATGAAATCAACGATACCATCATCAACCCGGCGGATATCCGCATCGATACTTACCGTGCGTCAGGCGCAGGCGGCCAGCATATCAACAAAACCGATTCTGCTGTGCGCATTACCCATGCACCCACCGGAATCGTGGTGGAATGCCAGGAAGGCCGTAGCCAGCATGCCAATAAAGCGCAAGCCTTGGCAGTTTTGGCGGCACGCATTAAATCTAAACAGGTGGATGAACAAAACAGCAAGATCGCTAGTGAGCGTAAAAGCCTGATTGGTAGTGGCGACCGCTCTGAACGTATCCGCACTTACAATTACCCGCAAGGCCGAATCA
>JAZKEN010000065.1:0-13352 GCA_040387035.1 Pseudomonadota bacterium
GAATCACCGACCATCGCATCAATCTTACACTTTATAAAATCGATGCGATCACCGAGGGCGATATGGATGAGCTGATTGGCGCACTATCAGCCGAACATCAGGCTGATTTGTTGGCTAGCTTGGGTGAGGATAATTAACATAGATTTAAAGGGAATAATGTGAAAAATAAAATGATTCGCCTGTGTTTAGCAATGTTGATATTGCTACCAACTATTGCTTGCACTGCTACTGAAGACTCAATTGATAGCGCCAAAGCTCTTTATAATAAGGGTATCACGTTTGGTGAAAAGGGTAATTTAAATGAGGAAATTGCTACTTACGATGAGGTAGTCAAAATATATGGAACATCCACTGATTTAGCTTTACTAGAGCTGGTTGCACAATCACTTTACAACAAGGGTGGTGCGCTTAGCGACCAAAATAAATTGGATGAAGCAATTGCAAACTATGACGAAATCATTAAGGGGTTAAATAATTCTTCAGAGGATCTCTTGCAAAAAATACTTGCTATGTCACTTGTTAGAAAAGGCAACATATTCCGCAAACAAGGTAAATTAAATGAGGCTGTAAGCAATTACAACAATATTATTGAGCGATTTAGCTCCTCAAGCAATCCCGCCTTGCATGAACGAGTAGCGACGGCCCTTACAAACAAGGGCACAGTCTTGGGTGAGCAAGGGAAATTAGATGAAGCTATTGCTAGTTGCGACGAAATGATTAAACGATTTGGTCTATCTACAGCACCAGAATTACAACCAATTATTGCAAAAAACATTGTTAACAAAGGCATAATGCTTAGTACTCAGGGCAAATTAGACTCGGCTATAGCCAGCTTCGACGATGCGATTAATCGCTATAAGCAATCTACAGAGCCTAAGATACAAGGTGAAGTTGCCAATGCTTTCATTAAGAAAGCGGCGGCACTTTATGAGAAAGATAAAACTGATGAAGCCATAACTTGCTACGATGAACTTATTCAGCTTTTTGACAAGTCAGAAGTGCTGGATTTGCAAGAAATGGTGACGGGAGCACGTTCAAATAGGGACTTTATGCTTTCTCAGAAAAAATTATCCGTAAATTGAGCAAAGTAAATTGGCAGAATAACAATAGAAAGTTTTTCAGAATAAGCTAGTAAATATGCATTTAATGCAAAGATGCACTGAGCATTCATAAACTTACTCTTTAATATCCAGTTCTTGAATCTTCCGCGTTAACGTATTTCTGCCCATACCCAGCTGATTCGCTGCTTCAATGCGGCGGCCATCGGTATGCTGTAGCGCCTTTACAATCATCACCCGTTCAAAATCCTTGGTACGCGCTTCCAGCACGTTTTGTTCGCCGCGATTGAGCGCATCGGCCACTTCTTGTGCAAGCGCTTCTTGCCATGAGTTAACAGTGATGGTTTTGCTGGTGTCTTCCTTGAGTTCTGGTGGCAAATCAACCACATCCACATTTTGCCCGGGCGCCATCACGGTTAGCCAATGGCATACGTTTTCTAACTGGCGTACGTTACCACTCCAGTTCACAGCAGTTAAATAGCGTAAAGCCGCTGCAGATAATTGTTTAGGCTCTACGCCCAATTGAATCGCGCTTTGCGTTAAAAAGTGTTTGGTCAGATGCGGAATATCTTCACGGCGCTCGCGTAGCGGCGGCAAGCGTAAACGAATCACGTTTAGGCGATGGAATAAGTCTTCACGGAATAGTCCCAGTTTAACGCGCTCTTCTAAATCCTGGTGGGTAGCGGCAATCACACGCACATTTACTTTTAGCGGCTGATGACCGCCAACGCGGTAAAACTGGCCATCACTTAATACACGTAAAAGCCTTGTTTGTAAGTCGGATGGCATATCGCCAATCTCATCTAAAAACAGGGTACCATTATCAGCCTGCTCAAAACGACCGCGCCGCGCGGCGGCAGCGCCGGTAAAAGCGCCGCGCTCATGGCCGAATAATTCGGACTCTAGTAAATCTTTTGGAATGGCAGCGGTGTTAATCGCAATAAAGGGTTTTTCTGCGCGCGGGCTATGTTTATGCAGGGCGCTGGCGACCAGTTCCTTGCCACTGCCTGATTCGCCATTGATTAACACTGTGGCATGTGAGCGGCTTAAACGGCCAATCGCGCGAAACACTTCTTGCATGGCGGGTGCCTGGCCGATGATTTCCGGCGTTTCTTCCAGCACCACGTTATCAACCGCCTGGCGCATGCTTTCTTCAACCGCGCGCTTGATCACATCAATCGCCTGGTCGACATCGAATGGCTTGGCCAGGTATTCAAATGCACCGCCCTGAAAAGCCGCGACAGCGCTTTCAAGGTCCGAATAAGCGGTCATGATAATCACCGGGATATCCGGATAGCGCTGCTTGATTTCGGCTAAAAACTCAAGCCCAGAACCGTTAGGCATACGAATATCGCTTACCACCACTTGCGGCTGTTCGCGATTGAGCGCATTAAGCGCTTCGGCAACAGAGGAAAAGGTTTTAAACTCTAAATCGGTGCGCGCCAGGGCTTTTTCGAACACCCAGCGAATCGATTTGTCATCATCCAAAATCCAAATTGGTTTCATATTTTTCTCATCAATACATCAAATTAGTTGCGTTATTTTTATGATTTATTCTTTGTTATTGCTGAATAATCGCATGTTTCAATACTGTGGTTTCAACAGGTAGCAGAATGGTAAAACAGGTATTGCCAGGTTGGCTGCTGCAGTCAATCATGCCATGGTGTTGCGTGACAAATGTTTGTGCTAGAGCAAGACCCAGGCCGCTGCCGCCTTCGCGACCGGTGACTAATGGGTAAAAAATCTTATCGCGAATATCCACCGGAATGCCAGGCCCATTATCAATAATCTGCAGCTTAATGGCAACGCGATAGCGTTTTTTGGCCAGCGTTACCTGGCGCTCTGCCCGCGTCCTTAAAATCACTTCGGCATTGGCGGTGCCGTTGGATTGCATGGCCTGCACAGCATTGCGTGCGATATTGAGCACGGTTTGTATCAGTTTTTCGCGGTCACCGATTAAATCGGGCAGGCTGGTATCATAATCGCGGCGCACTTTGATGTTATTCGGTGATTCGGCCAGCAATAAACTGCGCACCCGCTCCAGCACCTCATGAATATTGGTCGGCTCATATTTCGGAACGCGATGTGGTACCAATAGCCTATCCATCAGGCTTTGCAGCCTATCTGCTTCCTTGATAATCACTTGCGTGTACTCACGCAAACTGGGGTTGGGTAGTTCATGCTCCAGCAATTGTGCTGCGCCGCGCAGACCACCCAAAGGGTTGCGAATTTCGTGAGCCAAGTTGCGTAGTAATTCAGAATTGGCTTGTTGTTGAATCAGCATGCGTTCTTCACGGGCAATACGCAATTGCTGGTCCATTTGTTGAAACTCAAGCAGTAGACTGGCCTTGCTCATTTCAACTGGTGTCACCGTGCAGGTGACTGCAAACGACTGTTGGCGCACCGTGGTGATGGCAAATTCATGCTCACGGTATGGGCTATCATTTTTAACCGCATTATCAATCGCTAACTGCAAGATTTCGCAATTTAAAAAAACCTCGGAAATATGACTGCCGGAAATTTGCGTTGCGCTTAGGGCAAATAAAATTTCCGCACTGGGGTTAGCGTAAACAACTTGATTGGATTGATTTAGCAGCATCACTGCGGTGGCAAGATGCTCTAAACCTGAAAAACCTGAGGGAACGTTATGAACCATGACTTAAATACTACAGCAATAAAATAATTGCTTGTATATAAGCAAGAGGCAAGCCAGCTTTAAAATGCTGGCAAAAGATTAATTACCGGCACCAATTTCTTTGGTCAATAAGTCAATATTGCGCTGATGAGCTTCAACATCGGCTTCCAAAACTTTCATTTTTTCTTCAAATTTAGCGACATTGCGGAAAGTCTTGCCGTTAGCGCCTTTATACACTTCTGGCTTGGATTCGCCTTCAATATAAGCTTCTTTTGCCCTGGCAAGCGCTTGCTTTTCGGCTTCCAGCTCTGCTTGCAGAATCTCTTTGCGTTTGCCGTCACGCTGATTTTGTGTATCAGCGTCTACTTTTGGAAAGCTGGCTGGCGTTGCTATTTTTGCTTGTGGCGCAGGCTTGGCCGCCCGTCTAGTCGCACTGTTGTCACCACCAAAATTAGTATCGGCAGGCTCCAAGTCTAATTTTTTTGCACCTTTGAGTTTGACGTTTGAATAAGTGACGCGGCCTTCTGAATCTACATGTTTGTAAATCTCGGCATGCACCAATGCAGGCGCCATCAGGGCAAATAATATAAGGCTTAAAAATGTTAATTGTTTATTCATAGCAATAGTTTAGATGAGACTGTTATAGTTAGCAACGAAGTATTTATTATATGGTTGACGTATATTACCGGACGTAAAATACATTAAATTGGCATGTGCAGGCTTGTTGATTGCCTAAACAAAAAAAGGACAGCTTGCGCTGCCCTTTTTTGGTGCGGAATCTAATTTAGATTAGCAGCTGTAGTACAAACCAAACTCAACTGGGTGTGGTGTTTGACGCAGTTTAGTCACTTCTTCCATTTTTAGTGCAATGTAAGAGTCAATCCAGTCTTCAGAGAATACACCACCACGAGTCAAGAACTCGCGGTCTTTGTCTAGATACTCAAGCGCTTGCTCTAATGAAGAACAAACGGTTGGGATCAATGCATCTTCTTCTGGTGGAAGATGGTACAAATCTTTAGTTGCTGGCTCGCCTGGGTGAATCTTGTTTTGTACGCCATCTAAACCAGCCATTAGCAATGCTGAGAATGCCAAGTATGGGTTAGCAATCGGGTCTGGGAAACGTGCTTCAACGCGGCGTGCTTTTTCACCATGTACGAATGGGATGCGAATCGCCGCAGAACGGTTTTTAGCAGAGTAAGCTAATTTTACCGGTGCTTCGTAATGTGGTACTAAGCGTTTGTATGAGTTAGTACCAGGGTTGGTGATCGCGTTTAATGCGCGTGCATGTTTGATAATGCCGCCGATATAATACAAAGCGAAATCGCTTAAACCAGCATAGCCGTCGCCAGCAAACAGATTTTTGCCATCTTTCCATACAGATTGGTGAACGTGCATACCAGAACCGTTATCGCCAAACATTGGTTTAGGCATAAATGTCGCTGTTTTGCCGTATGCGTGTGCCGTGTTCAGCACTACGTATTTAAGGATTTGAGTCCAGTCAGCACGTTGTGTCAATGTGGCAAATTTAGTACCGATTTCACATTGGCCAGCCGTTGCCACTTCATGGTGATGCACTTCAACTGGCACGCCCATCGCTTCTAACGTTAAGCACATGGCAGAACGAACGTCTTGTAATGAATCGACTGGTGGAACCGGGAAATAACCGCCTTTAACCGCTGGACGGTGGCCTGTGTTGCCACCTTCGAATTTCTCGCCTGATGACCATGCCGCTTCTTCTGAGTTGATTTTGACAGAGCTGCCGTGCATATCCACAGACCAGTTGATTGAATCAAAAATAAAGAACTCTGGCTCTGGGCCAAAGTATGCGGTATCGCCTAAACCACTGGCTTTTAGATAAGCTTCAGCACGTTTGGCCAAGCTACGTGGGTCGCGGTCGTAACCTTTACCATCTGTCGGGTCAACCACGTCACAGGTCAAGATTAATGTCGGTTCGTCCATGAATGGATCGATATTTGCTGTTGATGCGTCAGGCATCAATTGCATGTCAGAGGCTTGAATGCCTTTCCAGCCGGCGATTGAAGAGCCGTCGAATGCGTGGCCTTCGGTAAATTTTGATTCGTCAAACGCTGAAACAGGCACCGTTACGTGCTGTTCCTTACCACGCGTATCGGTAAAACGAAAATCAACAAACTTGATGTCGTTTTCTTTTACCATTTTCATTACATTTGCAACTGACATTGATCTCTCCTAGATTCTAAATGGCGTACTTTAATTGATGCGTAACGATTAGTGATTCGTTGAGTAAATTGTATGGCGTAAATTATTTAGTCATCAAATGACTGAAGAATTCGTACACAAACTTTTAACAAGTTATTTTAGCAGGAACTGTGCCAGCTAAAAATAGCAAAAAGAGGCTTTGTGGCATTCACTTAGCAAATAAGCATAAAATAAGCCGCACTATAGTTGGGCATACAAAGTAATTTCGCACCAATTTAGTGCAAATTAAATGCTCAGAAAAGTAAGGCACAAAGCATGGGGCTGCCGCTGAGTTTTTCGCGTTATAATTTATTCAAATAGTTTTAAGTTGGAGATTGCAGTGCAATTAACTAGTGACGTATTAAATATAGCCAAACAGCGTGGCGCCAGCAAAAATTTGCCTTACTCCGGTGAGTTAACCCCAGAAGAGACGTTTGCCATTTTGCAACAAGACAGCAATATTGTACTAATCGATGTGCGTAGCCAGGCAGAGCTGGATTTGGTTGGCCGTGTGCCGAATGCAACCCATATTGAATGGGCTTTTTATCCAGGTATGGTGGCAAATACAGATTTTGCCGCGCAACTACAGAAACAAGTAAGTCAGGACAAAACCATCGTCTTTATGTGCCGCACTGGCGGTCGCAGCCATAATGCAGCGCTAGTGGCGCATCAGTTGGGTTATAGCCAGGCTTACAATATGTTGGAAGGCTTTGAAGGCGAAGCCAATGCCGCAAAGCAGCGTACTTTGATCAATGGCTGGAAACATGCCAATTTGCCGTGGACCAATTGATAAATGGCAGATAAGTACGCTGTTGTAGGCAATCCAATTGCACATAGTAAATCGCCCATTATTCATGCAGCGTTCGCCAAGCAGACCCATCAAGATATCAGTTATGAGCCTATCCTAGCGCCATTAGATGGTTTTGAGACAACGATTAATGGCTTGATAGCGCAAGGGTACAAAGGTGTCAATGTTACGGTGCCCTTTAAGTTTGAAGCCTACAATGTTTGCGAAAGTTTGAGTGCCCGTTTAGCCAGCTCTGGTACTGGCGCGGTGAACACTTTGATTAATATCAACGGCAAAATTCATGGCGATAATACGGATGGCATTGGATTACGCACCGATATTGAAAAAAATATAGGCTTTTCAATTGCAAATAAACATATCCTAATTCTAGGGGCAGGCGGTGCCGCTCACGGAATTTTAAATTCATTATCAGGTGCTTCGAGCATTACGATTGCAAACCGTACCCATGAAAGAGCTTTAACGCTTGTGATGGGGATACAAGATTGTGAAGCGAAAGCGAGCTCTTTCGAGGCTCTTGAAAAGCCATATGATTTAATCATTAATGCGACTTCTGCTGGACTTACCGACACAGCCTTGCCAATTTCAAATGTAATTTTCGGTAAAAACTGTTTAGCCTACGACATGATGTACGGCCGCGAAACGCCTTTTATGGCGCAGGCTAAAGCTGCCGGCGCGCAGGTGGCGGATGGCTTGGGTATGCTGGTTGAGCAAGCGGCAGAGGCCTTTTATCTGTGGCGCCAAGTCAGGCCCGATACGCAGCCGGTTATGCTAATGGTTAGAACGCTGCAAATGGGCACGGCATAAGTGCTGCGCTGGCTATTTAACAGCAGGCCGAATGCAAGGCCGCTTGGCTTTTGGGGTTATTTCAATCGCGCAATCGTGGTGTTTTTAACCTGGCTGGTTTTATACCAGTTATGGATTTTTTTGCATATTTGCTGGTGGATCAAATTTAATCCCAGCTCAAGCGCGTTTATGCAAGATAGATTGGCCATCATTCAGCAAACCAAGCCAGATGCAGAACTAAGACATAAGTGGGTGGATTATGCAAAAATATCGACACATCTCAAGCGTGCCGTAATTGCCAGTGAAGACGCTAAATTCAAGCATCACGAAGGCTTCGACTGGGAAGGCATTGAAAAGGCTTACGAAAAAAATATAAAAAAAGGCAAAATTGTTGGGGGCGGCTCTACCATCAGCCAGCAGCTAGCCAAAAACTTATTCTTATCCAGCGGGCGCACGCCTTGGCGCAAGGCAGAAGAAGCGGTGATTACGCTGATGTTGGAAAAAATGCTGAGCAAACGCCGAATCTTGGAAATTTACTTAAATATGATTGAGTGGGGTAATGGCGTATTTGGCGCAGAAGCCGCCGCGAAGCACTATTTTAAAACTTCTGCTAAAGGCTTAGGTATGACGCAGGCGGCAAAATTGGCGGCCATGATTCCCAATCCAAGATTTTATGATGATCACAGAAATACGCGCTATTTAAACCGACGTACTGCAACTATACAGGCTAGAATGCGCTTTGCTGAGGTGCCCAATTAACTTGGTTTAAATTATCAGCTTTAACGGTATGCAAAAAATGTAATTGTTGATTTTTTGATTTTATTTAATTTTTACAATTTATCTACTGAATAATTGAGTCCGATTGAGTGCAAAGTTTTATTAGTAAAGTAATATATATTTTTTAGTAATTAAGCCCAAAAAATCCAGCGTCACCTTAAATGATTCACCACGCTAGAGAGAATCAATTTTTCACAAGGTTTTATCATGCCAAATTTGTTTGCAAACCTAGTTTTTTTTATTTGGCCGCTGATCGTGATGTGGATTCTGCGTCGAAACACAACAGCTAACGCTATTTTTATTGCCATAACTTGTTCAGTACTTTTTTTGCCTAGCGGCTTTTCATTCGATTTCCCGCTTTTGCCGCCGCTGGAAAGAGACTCTATAACCGCACTATCGCTGATTTTCTTTTTGCTTGTTTCTGGAAAAAAAATACGCGCTTTCCCACCTGGATTCCCTACTAAAATCCTGATTGGCTACTTTGTTACGATTATCATTTCGGTAGAGCTGAACACAGATCCTGTGATGATTGGTGGCAGATTTCTACAAGGTTTAACGCATTACGATATCGTTTCTTCGCTGATTCGATTGTTTTTGGTGCTGGTGCCGTTTTTTCTAGGCAGGCAGTATTTAAATAATTTAAAAGACAATGAAGGTATTTTTAAAATATTGGGCATTTTAGGTTTGATTTACACCTTGCCTATGCTGATTGAGATAAGGCTTAGCCCACAATTTCATTATTGGGTGTATGGATACTCTACCGGTAACTTTTTTCAAATGATGCGAGGAGATGGCTACCGGCCCATGGTTTTTTTAGGACATGGCTTGGGACTTGCATTTTGGTTTGCAACTTGCATCATTGCCATTCTAGCATTGAAAAAAAACAAAGTTCGCTTTACGAAAGTATCTACAGCTAATGTCATCATCTACATGTTAGTCGTCCTGTTATTGTGTAAAACCTGGTCTGCAATGCTGTATGTAGGGGTGGCAATGTATGCCATATCAAAAGTGCAACCATTAAAGCAAGTGAAATGGGCACTATTGTTATCGACATTAATACTTTTATATCCTTTGAGCAAAGCAACTGATGTTTTCCCTGATCGCGAAATCATTAGCACGATTCAACAATACAGCCTAGAACGTGCAGAGTCACTGGATTTTAGATTTGTAAATGAAGATTTATTGCTGGATCATGCCTTAGAGAGGCCGTATTTTGGCTGGAATGGTTGGGGCAGGAATCGTGTCTACAATCAGTATGGAAAAGACATCACGATTACCGATGGTAGATGGGTCATTGAATTTGGTGTTTACGGTGCCGTGGGTTTTTTCTTTTACTACGCGCTTTATCTCGTGACTTTGTACTACGCACTAAAAAATATTCAATATATTAGAGACCCTAAAGAAAAAGTTTATTTTGCAACACTGGCTTTAATCTTGGCCATTGGTTTAATTGACTCTATTCCCAATACAGGCATGATTAGTATGCACTTGCTGTTAGCAGGGGCTTTATTAGGACAGGCAGAAACTTTAAAAAAACAGCAATTATTAGCAGGTAATTCGAATGCAAAACCGCTCAATTGATCATCAGATGACTGATGATAAAAAAATCTCAGTTGCCATTACTTCTCCAGGCTGGCCGCTTGATCGCTTCCCTAATGGTATTGTTACCTATATTCATAATCTACTGATCGGTTTGGATGCTATTGCAAAGCCCATGGTGATGGCGGCGCCACTTTTGATGACGGAAGTTAAAAATCGTTTTATCGATTTATCAAGACTGGAAGCCCGTCGCAGTATATTACAGAAACTGCTGGATAAAGTTTTGTTTAGGCTTAACGGCGGCCATATGCAAAAAATTCAGTATCAGCGAAACATGGCCAAGAATGCCAATAAGATATTGCTGGCAGTACAGCAATTGGATTCACCTTTAGATATTTTGGAAATTGAAGAATCTTTTGGTACGGCTAATGAAGTCATCAAAAAAACAACTGTACCTGTGATTACGCGTTTACATGGGCCTTGGTTTATACATGGGCCCATCATGAAAATGGATAACGAGCCAGATTATCAGATAAGGATTTTTTATGAGGGCGAGGCAATTAAGAACTCTTGTGGCGTCACTTCTCCCAGCTTAGACGTGCTGGAAAAAACCAGGCAACATTATGGCATTGCTTTGCCGTATGCCAAAGTTGTACCTAATCCTGTATGCGAAGTGAGTGTCGAAAAGAGATGGAAATATAACGCTAAAATTACACCATCTATTTTGGTGGTTGGACGATTTGATTTGCACAAAGGTGGCGACTTGGTGCTGGAAGCATTTCGGCAGATTGCGCTACAAAACAGCAAGGTCGAATTGCTTTTCGTTGGGCCAGACAGAGGTGTAACGATTGACGGCGTAAATTATCATTTTGCTGAGTACGTTGAACGATTTATTGCAGACGAATGCATAAAGAAACGCATTCAGTTTTTAGGGCACTGCGACCAGGAGCGTATTTCAGAACTACGAAAAAATGCACTGGTCACAATCGTTTGCTCTAGGTATGAAAATTTCCCGCTTTCATTGTTGGAGTCACTAGCGGCGGGCTGTCCAACGGTGGCAACGGCAGTTGGCGGAATGAAAGAAATCATTGTGGATGATTACAACGGATTATTGGCAGACCCAGAATCACCAGCAAGTATCGCAGAAAAAGTGCTGCTGTTAATTAATGACCCAGCGAAAATGCAGCGTTTGTCCCAAAATGCAATTGAAGACTGCAAAAAGCGTTTCTCACCCGAAGTCGTAGCGGCGCAAACATTGGAATATTACCAATCCGTGTTGACTAGAGTCGCTAAGACTTCTGCTTAATTGATATAAGCTTAAAGCTATTGTTGGATTAGGTGATTCAACAATAGCTTTAAAATTAAGTTTAAAGCATGGGTTTTAAATATTTCCCAGTGTAACTTTTTGTATTTTCAGCCAAGGTTTCCGGCGTACCAACACCCACCACTATGCCGCCGCCATCGCCGCCTTCCGGACCCATATCGATCAGCCAATCCGCGGTTTTGATCACATCCAGGTTATGCTCAATAATCACAATAGTGTTACCAGCGTCGCGCAAACGGTGAATCACATCCAGCAATAATTGAATATCCGCAAAATGCAGGCCTGTAGTCGGCTCATCCAGGATATACAGCGTGCGGCCTGTATCGCGCTTGCTCAATTCCAGTGACAGCTTCACTCGCTGCGCTTCGCCCCCGCTTAGTGTAGTGGCGGATTGCCCTAACGTGATATAGCCCAAGCCAACATCCAGCAAGGTTTTGAGTTTGCGTGAAATCACTGGCTGCGCCTGGAAAAAGTCATGCGCTTGCTCCACTGTCATTTCCAGCACTTCGCGGATATTTTTGCCTTTGAAATTGATTTCCAGCGTTTCACGGTTATAGCGCTGGCCTTTGCATACATCGCAAGGTACATAAACATCGGGCAAAAAGTGCATTTCAACGCGAATCACACCATCGCCCTGGCAGGCTTCGCAGCGGCCGCCTTTCACGTTGAACGAATACCGGCCTGGCCCGTAGCCGCGCGCGCGGCTTTCCGGCACGCCGGCAAACAGGTCGCGAATCGGTGTGAATAAGCCGGTGTAAGTAGCAGGGTTAGAACGTGGTGTACGGCCGATAGGGCTTTGGTCTACATCGACCACTTTATCAAAAAATGCCAGCCCATCAATCTCGCTAAATGGCGCAGGTTCTGTATTGCTGCCATATAAATGCTGTGCAACCACACGGTACAAGGTATCGTTAATGAGTGTCGATTTGCCTGAGCCGGATACGCCTGTCACGCAGGTGAGTAAGCCAACAGGGATTTCAACCGACACGTCACGCAAATTGTTGCCGGTCGCGTTGGATAGTTTTAACCAGCGCGATGGGTCGGGTTTGGTACGTATTTTTTTGTATTCGATCTGTTTTTTACCACTTAAATACTGGCCGGTCAGCGATTTCGGGTTGGCTAATATCTCCGTTGGTGTGCCTTCAGCCACGATCTGCCCGCCATGCTCACCCGCGCCGGGTCCAATATCCACTACAAAATCCGCTGCCAGGATCGCATCATGGTCATGTTCCACCACAATCACGCTATTGCCGATATCCCGCAAGCGTTTCAGGGTTTCCAGCAGCCTGTCATTGTCGCGTTGGTGCAGGCCGATACTCGGCTCATCCAGCACATACATCACGCCCGTCAAGCCGCTACCGATCTGGCTAGCCAGGCGTATACGCTGCGCTTCACCGCCTGATAGGGTTTCAGCGGAGCGTGAAAGCGATAAATATTCCAACCCCACATTGGTCAAGAATTTAAGGCGGTTTTCAATCTCCTTGACGATTTTGTCGGCGATGGCCAGTTTTGCGCCTTCTAATTGCAGTGATTCAAAAAAGTGCAGCGCCACTTTAAGCGGCACTTCGCATACCTGATGGATATTCTGGCCACCTACTTTGACATGACGCGCTTCGCGACGTAAACGCGTACCGTTACATTCCGGGCAGGCTTGGTTATTCAGGTATTTAGATAGTTCTTCGCGCACCGCCGTTGAATCGCTTTCGCGATAGCGGCGTTGCAGGTTATTTAAGATGCCTTCAAAGGTATGGGTTTTGCTGAAGAAGGTACCGCGTTCGTTCAGGTATTTAAAGGCAATCACTTCACGACCGCTACCATTTAATAAGACATCCTGAATCGGCAATGACAATTCTTCAAATGCCATTTCAAGGTCAAAGTTGTAATGTGCAGCCAAGCTTTGCAGCATTTGAAAGTAAAACTGGTTACGTTTATCCCAACCCTTGATGGCGCCGCTGGCCAATGAAAGTGTAGGGAAAGCCACTACGCGTTTGGGATCAAAAAAGCTGATATTGCCTAGACCATCACACTTTGGGCAAGCGCCCATGGGATTGTTAAAAGAAAATAGGCGCGGCTCTAATTCGGCTAGTGAGTAATCACACACAGGGCAGGAAAACTTCGCCGAAAACAGATGCTCTTTATCAGTATCCATTTCCACTGCAATGGCTTTGCCATCAGCCAGGCGCAAGGCGGTTTCAAATGATTCGGCGATAC
>JAZKEN010000066.1:0-13178 GCA_040387035.1 Pseudomonadota bacterium
GCCATTGGGGTTACTGGCTCTGGGAAATTCCAACTGTAATCAGCAAAAGCACTGAGCGACATCAGCATTGCTGCTAAACCTAGCCCAATTTTTTTAAAAACTTGCATAAACCGCTCCAAGACTTATTAATAAATAAACTAATGAATACTTTGTAATTTTTGTTTGAGCTCGCGCGCCAACGTTACTCGCTGCTCATCGTCTATAAAATACTTACCAAACTCAACTTCTTTACCACGCGAGCTTATAAATAGCCCGTTTTTCCTTGCCAAACCTTTATTATTAGTCACATCACGCACATGCACCTGAGTCCAATACCGCTGAAACTCAGTCACACTTGTTTCTTTAAAGTTTCTTTTTTCTACAATTATTTTGTCATCTTCGATCGCGATACTCTCGTAATCACTCGAGTGCAGATGGATATAGTAAAAAGCATACGCAAAAGCGGCCAGCTCAAGGCCAGCGAAGGGCAAAACCAACCAAGCACCAATATGCGTAAACCCAAGCGCTACAACGAAAGCAATAATCGCGAGCGCTACCATTAGCTTTAAACTATTCTCTGGCGAAAGCGAGTTATTGGGCCTTGCAACAATTTTATAATCCATTACAGACAACATAATTATTTAGGAGATTTTTTAACCTAAGCCTTAAAATTCTATCAAAAATAATGACCGTTACATCTTGTTACAAGTTCAATAAATCTAGCTTACCTCATTTGACCACTTTAAATTAGCCCGACTGGCAACCATATAAGGATTAATACCAAGCAGACTTTTTCGATTTGGTGCCGGGAGGGGGAATCGAACCCCCACGTTGTCGCCAACGCGGGATTTTGAGTCCCGTGCGTCTACCAATTCCGCCATCCCGGCATGAGGTATAATGTCAACTTCATTATTATAACAAGTTTTTTGGCAATGCGAACCCAAGATTTTGACTTTTATTTACCTGACGCATTGATTGCACAGCACCCTACAAGCACCCGAAACGCAAGTAAGCTACTTTATGTCAATGGTCAATCCGGCGTTTTAGACGATAAATTATTTGTCGATTTTCCACATTTTCTGGCCGCCGGCGATTTACTCGTTTTCAATGACACCCGTGTCATCAAGGCGCGTCTATTTGGCACAAAAAACACTGGCGGCCAGCTTGAAATGTTAGTTGAGCGCGTATTGGATGACCATCATGTGCTGGCACATATACGCGCCTCACGCGCGCCCAAGGCCGGCAATACGCTACGCTTGGCCGATGCATTCGATGCTGAAGTGATCGGTCGTGAGGACGATCTGTTCCATGTCCGGTTTTTAGGTGGGCTCGCTGTACTGGATTTATTGGAAAGCTATGGCGCACTGCCCTTGCCGCCGTATATTACGCATAATGCAGACGCGCAGGATGACGAACGCTATCAAACCGTGTATGCCAAGCATGCCGGGGCCGTGGCTGCACCTACGGCAGGCTTGCATTTTGATGAAACGATATTAGAGGCGCTGGCTGCCAAAGGCGTAAACGTCGCTTATGTGACACTGCATGTTGGCGCAGGCACTTTTCAACCGGTGCGCGTGGATAACATCAAAGACCACAAGATGCACAGCGAGATCTATCACATTTCGGATGAAACAGTGAACGCAATCTTATCCACCAAGCAAGCAGGCGGGAATGTGATCGCGGTGGGTACAACCAGCTTGCGCGCACTGGAAAGCGCTGCACAGAAAGCATTAACGGAGGGTAAAGCCGGTGGGGTAATTGAGGCAGGTAGCGCCGAAACGTCTATTTTCATTACGCCAGGCTTTGATTTTAAGATTGTGGACAAGCTGCTGACCAACTTTCATTTACCCAAAAGCACTTTATTGATGCTGGTATCGGCTTTTGCCGGATTCGATGCCATCAAGCAAGCTTACGCACATGCCATACAAAAACAATACCGCTTCTTTAGCTATGGCGACGCGATGTTTCTTGAAAAATCCATTTCTGGAAAAAAGTAAACAGGATATAGATGCCTTATTTAATAGTTTGAACTAGAATCGTCAACACATACACTAACCCGCACGTTACTCACAAGCTCGTTTTAAACTAGAAAGCAATTTTACTTATGCAGTTAATTAAACCTTTATTGATTGGCAGTCTATTTTTGTCTGGCTTTGCTACAGCCAATACGGTTATGGCAGAAGTGCTACCAACAGCTGCCGTCGGCATTAAGATTCCTTTGGTTAAAAAACCAACTTCACGCCCGATGACGGTTGCCTACATTCCATTCTTAAAACACTACTACATTGCAGATGGCGGTTTAGCGCCTTTGGCGACGGAATATGAAGCGGCGGTATCAAAATCGCAGATTCATGCTTATGATGAAACGGGCAAATTTGTAAATTCGGCCAAGCCAGGCTACGACAACCGTTCCATTTACTACAATCCTAACTCTGCCAAATTAGAGACCATCACCTACAATGTATCCAGCGATGTTGGCTTTTCACCGAATACCGGCATCTATGCCTTGGACGTTGCAGAAAATGGCGAAATCAAAGACAGCTCTAACGAACTGTTTTTGTTTAACCCTGCGTTTGGTGATTCGGCCACCATGCCAAGTTACGATGCTGAGAATAATCGCTACTTTGCCAAGCAGGAACGCGGCAACAAGGTATTTATCGTAGACCCGAAACAACGCGAAAAAATAGGTGAGATTACACTGGACTTTAGCAAGGCCGCTGTATTGCATGATGATATCAGCGACCATTACGTGGCTTATACGGGCGTAAAAGGTGAAGAACTGGTGTTGCTAGATGTCGATCATAAAGCAGCGCTGATTTTTGATTTAACCGGTAAATTTATCGCAAAAAGCGAATTGCCAAAAGACATGAAACTGCGTTCACAAAACCATTTTAATGGTTTGGGTTATGCTAATGACATGCTGTTTGTATACCATGAAAACGAAGGTGAATTTGGTACTTATTACGGCTTTAAAGTGGTGAAGTAAGCGGCTTTACAATAAAAAAACCGCATACAAGATGCGGTTTTTTTATATCTTAATTTTAATTACTTGCTAAGCGCAGCTGCAAGTTTGCCAGAAGCCATGCCAAATAAAGCACCCAGTACAACAGAAATAATCACTAGCAATACAGGGTTAGTCAGGTTTGCCATCAGGGTATTGCCTGCTGTACCAGCCGTTAGAGCCAGGCCAGCTGTTGCCGCGTAGCCATATACATTAGCCGGCACAACAGAAAGCAAATTGATGCTAGCAACGATGACCAGGAAAAACACGGTTACTGCAATAATCACAGGGGCAGCCAACACACCTAAACCACCCAATATGCCAGAACTAACCAAGTACAAAGCAATACCAGCGATTACTGCACCGTAGCTCATGCCGGCAATGGTTTTTTGTAGTGCTGCAGAGTCCGCTCCAGAATGGAAATAGCAGCCCCATGCAATAAAACCAACCCATACCAATGTTAGGCTTGCTAACGGATTTAACGCCAAATATGCCCAAACGCCACCTAAAACCGCGATACTCACTGCCAATGCTGTTAACTTCGACATACTTTTTCTCCCAAAATTAAAAGGTAAAACTCTTATAGAAATAATGTTTTTGAGTATTACAGCCAATTAATTTAGTGCCTTGGAACAAAGCGTTAATGCAAGAACAGTGACAATATGACGACGCTTTTACCAGCCCCAACCTAATTGACTAGGCGTAGTCTAGACTCATTTATGTCATGTTGCCAAGTTTTTTATGTGTTGCAGCAAACAACTGCTAGATTTTGATGGGCTTTTGCAAGCGGTTCGGGGAAAAACAGTGAAACGGATTAAAGCCTATTGAGCGGGTACTGCCAGTGTTTTTTCCATGCACCAACCACTAAATTAGGATACTGCGGCCTACCCAAGCTGCCGTTATAGCGACCCAGCGCGCGGAATAAATCACCGCGTTCTATATCTAGATAGTGGCGCAGTATGGTACAGCCGTAGCGCAGATTTAGCCGTAGATGGAATAAATTGTGCTCAGGGTTGCCGATGCTTTTCACCCAGAACGGCATCACCTGCATATAGCCGCGTGCACCGACACTGGAAAAAGCGTATTTTTTAAAGCCACTTTCTACCTGGATCAAGCCTAGAACCAACTGAGGATCCAGGCCAGCGCGGGTGGCTTCATAATGTACGGACCTTAGAAAATCTTCCCTGTAGACTTGGTCTGGCATACGCTTTTTCAAACGTTGTGACATATCGGCCAGCCACGCCTGGCCTTCTTCCTGGCTTGCAAATATCAACTTGGGTGAGCCCAAATCGCTAATCGATTTCTGCATCAGCGCTTTAACGGAATTGGAAAGCGGCTCTTCACGCTGATTGCCGGCAAAGCAAACCGAAGCTGTGACCAACAATGTTATGCTTAAAAAATAAGCTAGTAGCTGCTTGAACATTTGGCTAACTATTTAATATACCGCTTAAATAATTCACTGCACTCTCCAACTCAATATTCTGCGCTTCCGCAAGGCTGCGTGATTTATATTCCACTTTACCTTCAGCCAAACCACGGTCACCAATCACGATACGATGCGGAATACCCATTAAATCGCTTTCTGCAAACATCACGCCCGGGCGTTCACCGCGGTCATCCAGCAGCACATCAATCCCTGCTTTTACGCAATCTGCATAAAGTTGATTGGCTGTATTTTTCACCAGTTCACTTTTATCCATGCCGATGGGGCAGATCACCACGCTAAACGGCGCCATGCTTAATGGAAAAATAATACCTTTTTCATCATTGCCCTGCTCAATCGCCGCGCCCACAATGCGCGAAACGCCAATACCGTAGCAACCCATTTCCATGACTTGCGATTGACCGTTTTCATCCAGATACGTTGCATTCATGGCCTGGGCATATTTGGTGCGCAATTGAAAAATATGGCCGACTTCGATCCCGCGGCATAAGCTCAATGTGCCTTTGCCATCAGGGCTGGCGTCGCCATCCACCACGTTACGGATATCCGCAACCAAAACCGGTTCTGGCAGATCACGGCCAAAATTAACGCCGCTTAAGTGATATTTCGGCTTATTGGCACCACAGACAAAGTCACTCATATTGGCAACCGTTCTATCTGCGATCACCGTCACGTTTTTACCCACATTCACCGGGCCGATAAAGCCTGGTGGGCAATTTAAGTTGGCGCGGATTTCTTCTTCGGTAGCAAACCTGAACTCAGCATTTTTTATCAGCTTACTCAGTGCCTTGCCCGTTTTTACTTCATTTAAGCTATGGTCGCCACGCAGCAAAACCAGGTAAAACTGTTCGGTTTCGGCTTCTTGCTTAACCATCAAGGCAATAGACTTAACCGTCTGCTCAACAGTGATGCCCAGTAGCTTTGCGACATCTTCACAAGTGGTTTGTTTTGGTGTCTCAACATCCGTCATCGCCTGGCTAGCAGCGGTCCTGGCATTGCTTTGCGGCAAGGCCTCAGCCAATTCCACATTGGCAGCGTAATCCGAGTTTTCACAATAAGCCAGCGCATCTTCACCGCTATCGGCCAGCACATGGAACTCTTGCGAACCGTCGCCGCCAATCGCGCCCGAATCGGCTTTTACCGCACGAAACTTTAAGCCCAAACGTGTAAACACATTGCTGTAGGCCTGATGCATATCGGCATAGGTTTTGGTCAATGATTCAAAATTGGTGTGGAAGGAATAAGCATCCTTCATCATAAATTCGCGCGCGCGCATCACGCCAAAACGCGGGCGGATTTCATCGCGGAATTTGGTCTGGATCTGGTAAAAATTAAGCGGTAATTGTTTGTAGCTATTGATCTCGCGGCGCGCGATATCGGTAATCACCTCTTCATGCGTAGGGCCAAAACAAAAATCTCTATCATGCCTATCTTTGATTTTAAGCATCTGCGGCCCAAACACGGCCCAGCGGCCTGTTTCATCCCATAGTTCTTTTGGTTGTACGGCAGGCATTAACAATTCCAGCGCGCCCGCCTTGTTCATTTCATCGCGCACGATATTTTCCACTTTGCGCAGCACGCGTAAGCCCAGCGGCATCCAGCTATATAGGCCACTGCCCAGTTTTTTAATCAGGCCTGCACGTACCATTAATTTATGGCTAGCTAACTCGGCATCAGCCGGGGCTTCTTTTTGGGTGGCGATAAAAAATTGGGATGCGCGCATGGGATATAAACGAATAAAAAATGAAACCGAATTTTAACGGTAAAAACACATTAAGTCAGTAATGACTTTTTATTTAAAGCTTTAATTAGCCGGTGGGCCTGCTTTTGTCGACCTGGGATGGTCAATCGGTGTATCAGCGGGCCGGAACCCTGCTTTCCATTGCTGCAATGGCACTATAACCGGCTGCGCACCATTATCATAAAACCAGCTATCGACTGCAAACTGCTGATGACTATCGGTATCGCGAATCACCGCGCTTGAATGCGGCCAGCCATTAAAAAAGAAATTGCGCGTACGCGTATCCTCAATTTCATGCCACTTGAGTAAGCCGGCTTGCCGCATTAATCGCATATAAGTGGTGGTGTTGATCGATTCGTCATTGCAATCTTGCTGGCCGCTTAAATGGCCTGCAAAAAAAGTACCGGCTAAATCTTTTGAGGTGCCGATTTTTTCACCCACTATGCTTTCTAGCTTGGCGACACCCATAGCAATTAGCTGACGTTCTTGCTCTGCATTAATGGCAGTTTTATCAAAGATAGTCGCTACTTTTTGCCATTCTTCGGCAGTTAATTTCAGCAATCTCGTTTCGGCACAACCTCCGCCAAAACATACCTCAAATCCGGAAAAACTAGGCGTTTGGCGAAAAATACGCGACATATCGGATAAATCGGCTTGGGCATATGACGTGAACAATAACGTCAATAAGCCAAAATATAACTTACAGGATAATCGGCTTATTGGATAACTCATTAGTTTTGTCTGCATCAGCAGGATAATGCTTTTGCAGCAAACGGCTGATTTCATCCAGGCCCTGCAATACGCCGGCTTCAAAATTTCCTTGCCTGAATTGAAGCTCCATGGCGTGACAGATTGCATCCCATCCATCATTACCCACATATTGGTGAATGCCACGATCGGCAACGATTTCAACGTCCCTGTCTGCTAATAACAAATAAATCAGCACACCATTGTTTTGCGCGGTATCCCAGATATTAAAGCGGCCAAATAGCTCTAAAGCGCGTCGTTTGGGTGTTTTTTTGCCGAGTATTTCCATTGGGTGCAAGCAGGCTTCCACTACAAATCGGATTTCGCCTGCATGTAGTTGTTCGCTTTGTTGAATGGCTTTTTCAATGCGATTAAGTGCGCTAGCAGAAAAATGCTTATGCACCTGCCAGCTGACGGGCAAAGCCGTGCTGAGCAAGTGTTTTAAAAAGCGTATCGCTGGATGTCGACGTTTCATGATGGATAGTTCTTGAGCATATGTTTACCAGTCGCCTGAAGCCCCACCGCCGCCAAAACCGCCACCGCCGCCGCCCCAACTGCTTGAGCCGCCACCGCTCCAGCCACCGCCCATGGGCACACCGCCATATCCGCCTATGCCGCGCCCGCCCATCATCATGGTAAAAAAGAAGGCAACGATGGCAAATATAACCGCGGCGCCTAGCGCTAGCCCCAGTAGCCAAACTGCGGCACCAACCAGGCTACCATTCACTGCACTGCCAGCAAAGTTACCCAGCATGCTGCGCAATACCAAGCCGGAGATCAAACCGCCAAATAACAAGATAGGCAATAGGTTTTCAAGACTATTGCCGTTAGCAGAGCCGGTTTCAGGGGCGGGCAATGTCTCCCCGTTGACCAAGCCAATCAGCTTATCGATACCGGCATCTAAGCCGCCATAAAAATTGCCTTGTTTGAATTGGGGTGAGATGAATTCGTTAATCACGCGCTTGGCGGTTAAATCCGGGATAGCGCCTTCTAGACCGTATCCGACTTCGATGCGAATTTTACGGTCATCTTTGGCCACTAAAATAAGCACGCCATCATCGATTTTATCGCGACCGATTTTCCATTTTTCCACCACACGGATCGAATACTGTGCGATATCTTCGGGCTGTGTGCTAGGCACGATAAGCACTGCTATCTGGCTGCCTTTTTGTTGTTCAAAAGCGGCCAGCTTGGAATCGAGTTGCGCTTGCTGGTCGGCCGATAAAGTTTGGGTTAAATCGGTGATGCGTGATTTAAGTTCCGGGATGGCAACAAGCTCTGCACACGCTATATTGGACGCCAATAAAAGTGTCACACTCAGCGCATACAAGCTTGCTTTTAATTTAAAAAACACTTTTAACCGATAACCGTATAAAAGTTAAATACAGTTATTTTTTATCATCACCAAACTGGACTTTAGGTGTCACAGAAATGGCTTTTTCATTTTCTACCGTAAAGCTTGGCTTGGTTTTGTAGCCGAACATCATGGCGGTTAGATTATTAGGGAAGCTGCGCACCGCCACGTTGTACTCTTTAATCGTGGTGATATAGCGATTACGCGCAACGGTTACACGGTTTTCCGTACCCTCTAATTGGGCTTGTAAATCCCTAAAGCCCTGGTCCGCCTTCAGGTTGGGATAATTTTCTGCCACCGCCATCAAGCGTGACAAAGCGCTGGTTAACTGGCCTTGCGCCGCCTGGAATTTAGCAAACGCTTCCGGATCGTTTAATAACTCAGGGGTGACTTGCATGCTACCCACTTTTGAACGCGCATTGGCAACATCGGTCAGCACTTCTTTTTCATGCGCGGCGTAGCCTTTTACCGTTTCAACCAAGTTGGGGACTAAGTCCGCGCGGCGTTGATACTGGTTTAACACTTCTGACCAGCTGGCTTTTGCCTCTTCATCCAAGCTTTGGAACGTATTGTAGCCACAGCTAGATAAGCTAAAGGCCAACGCCAGTAATACAAATTTCTGCCAAAAAGTACGCATTTAAAACTCCTTAAAAATCATAACTAGTTATTAAATTGGGCTAAAAACCTATTTTTTCAAGTATTCGCGATTAATTGCTGACCACATCTAATGCTCTGCACAAATCATCCCACGTTTTCGCTTTATTGGGCGCATTATTAGCCGGGCTTTGCAGCAATTCATCAGGATGGTAGGTTGCAATCACTTGCAATCCATTCACCACATGCACTTTGCCGCGCAAGCTTTCGATTGATTCCGTGCTGGTCAACAGTTGCTGCGCCATCGCCTCACCCATTGCAACAATAACCCCGGCATCCAAAATGGCAATATCCGGTGCTAATTGTTGCGAGTGGCTAGTTTGCGTTTTGTTGATGTGAAGCGCACGTAAAATATTATTAAACAAATCAGCGGCTTGAGCAGAAAGCTCAGCGGGTAAAACAAATACCCATTTTTTATCTTCTGAGGCGATCAATAGCGCCGGACTTTCAGTAACGATTGGCACCTCAATCGCCAATTGTTCAATAACAGCTGCTTCAGTTGCTGGCTGCATGGATTCAACGGCTGACTGTGTAGGTAAAGGCGCGCGCAATGTCCACACCGGCAACAGCTCAAGTTCGCGCATCACGTCTTCACGTGTCATGCTCATAAAGCCAGCCCCATCAACACTGCATCTTCGCGGCCATTATGTGCCGGATAATAACCACGACGCACCGCCATTTCGCAAAAGCCCATATTTTCGTATAAAGCAATGGCAGAGATATTACTGGGACGCACTTCTAAAAACATATTGGCCGCCTTGTGGTTTTTAGCGATTTGCAGCATATGTTCCAGCAAATAGCGGCCTAACCCTTGTTTTTGCTGGTCTTTTGCGATACTTAAATTCAGCAGGTGCGCTTCATCCAGCACCATCATCAAGAGTGCATAGCCGATGATTTTTTGATTGGCTTCCAGAATCCAGGCGCTATAGCCGGAATTCAGCGAATCGCTGAAATTGCCGCGTGTCCATGGATGCGAATAAATCGTTGGCTCAATCGCCATCACCGCATCCAGGTCAGTCATTTGCATTGGCCTAAGCTGATAACTGGGGCTTGTGGCTTGCTCAAACATGGCACTCATAATCGCAAGCCCTGTTCGCGCTCAAGGGTGGTGAGTGCCACGCGGTTTCGAATATAAATCGGCATCGCCTCCATCGCTGGCCTGGCTTGTCCAGACTCAAAAACAGTTTGCACCAAACGCAAAATCGCTTCGGCGGTTGGTGTGATATCTTCTAAAACATTGGGTGAAGCCTGGCTGAGGTTATTCGCATAGATTTGCGCCAGTACATCGCTATAAGCGGCCCAACCACTGCCAACGCCAACCCAATCATTGCCTTCTAATGCTGGCGCAGCTTGCGGCTTGCAAACCCGCGTTTCGCTTACCACAAGCCAGTTGCCGTTTTCTTTCACCAAAGCCGCATGGTAAATCTCGCCCATGCGCGCATCCAGGCATACAATCACCTTCTGTTGCCCGCTTGCCTCAGCCACGGCGGTTAATGTATTGACACCCACAACCGGCAGATTGGCGCCGTAACCCAAGCCTTGCGCCACACCGCTGGCAATACGCACACCGGTGAACGCACCCGGCCCTGCGCCAAAAGCAATACCATGCAAATCTTTTAACTGCAAATCAGCGGCATCCAGCAGCACCTGAATCTGCGGCAATACCAGTTGCGATGCCGCTGAACCAGCTGATTGATAGTGCGTAAAAATCCTATCGTCCTTGGTCAAGGCTAGCGATAAAAATTCGGTAGAGGTATCCAGTGCTAGTAGATTCATGCTGTAGTCGGTGATTTAATCAGTCGCTATTTTACCGCGCAATTGCTTCACTTGCCCACGCTGACTTTTACTTTCCAGTCGGCGCTGTTTAGAACCGTAACTAGGCCGCGTGGCATAGCGAGTTGGTTTTACCTGGTTTGCCGCATTGACGATCTCATGCAGACGCTTGATCGCATCCTTTTTGTTCGCCTCTTGCGTGCGAAATTGCTGGGCTTTAAGGATTAACACACCTTCATCGGTAATGCGGTTATCTTTACCTTGAATCAACTTTTCTTTCAACCAGTCGCTCAAACTGCTCGCAACAATATCAAAACGCAGGTGAATCGCACTGGAAACCTTATTCACATTCTGCCCACCTGCCCCTTGGGCGCGGATGGCGGTGAGTTCGTATTCGGATTCGGATACTTCTATCATGTGTGATTAGGATTGTTCAGAAAAGAAGGCTTCTACATCCGCCAATTCCTTAGTGCGTTTAAACGGCGGCAAGCTTTGCCAGATACGCCGGCCATAAGGCTTGGTAATCAACCTTGGGTCACAAATCACCAGCACGCCCCTATCGGTTTCATCGCGAATCAACCGGCCTGCGCCTTGTTTCAAGGTAATTACCGAATACGGTAATTGGTATTCCATAAACGCATTTTTGCCCTCTGCGTTCATTTTATCAATGCGCGCAGACAGCACTGGATCATCCGGCGGGGCAAACGGCAATTTATCGATAATCACGACTGAAAGCGCTTCGCCGCGCACATCTACACCTTCCCAAAAACTTTGGCTGCCGACCAGTACTGCATTGCCATGGGCGCGAAATCTATCCAATAATTCGGTACGTGTACTTTCGCCTTGCATCAGTAATGGATACTCCATACCGGCACCGGCGAATGCATCTTTCAATAGCGCATGCACTTCACGCATGGCTTTTAGAGAGGTGCACAATACAAAGGCGCGGCCTTGGCTGGCCTGGATCACCGGCAAGCTCACCGCGGCAACTGCGGCAGCATAGGCGCTATTGTTAGGGTCCGGCATATTGGGCGGCGCATACAATAAAGCCTGGTTGCCGTAGTCGAACGGGCTTTCCCAAAAACCGGTTTCGGCCGCATGCAAGCCCATTTGCGCGATGTAGTGGCTGAAATCACTTTTCACCGCCAGGGTTGCCGAAGTAAAAATCCAGGCACGCGGCTGGGCGTTGAGTTGTTTGCTGAAACCATCTGCCACGCTGAGGGGCGTGGCGTGCAACTGTACCGATTGCGTAAACACCTCTACCCAGCGCACCAGGTTGGCATTTTCGGCTTTGATCCAATTGCCTAATTGCCCGCTTAATGCCTCACCGCGCTGCCAGCACTTTTCCAGCATGGGATCACGCGCGGCCTGGCTTTCCAGCACTTTGTTTAAATCTTTGAGCATGGCTTGCATATCGCCAAAAGCGGCCTCAAAATTCTTGAGCGCCAAGGCTTTTTGCACCGGCATACGTGAACCTTCAAACTGGAATACCAGCCGAAAATCTTTGCAGGCTTTTTCCAGTTTGGGTATTGCTTCGCCCAGCGCGACACAGTCTTTGGCCAGCGTCAGATGCGCAGCAGTGCTGTCGCGACAAAGCTCAATCAACTGGCTGGTGGAAATATCTTCACCAAAAAAGAGCCCGGCCACCTCTGGCAATTGGTGCGCTTCATCGAAAATCACGGTATTGGCGCTGGGCAGCAGTTCCGCCACGCCTTCATCGCGCAACATCACATCGGCAAAAAACAAATGGTGGTTCACCACCACAATATCAGCTGCCAGCGCTTTTTTGCGCGCTTCCATTACAAAACATTCTTTGTAGAAACTGCAATCCTGCCCCAGGCAGTTATCACGTGTACTGGTGACATTCAGCCAAATGGTGGCGTTTTCCGGCACATCGACCAATTCGGCTTTATCGCCGGTTTTGCTGTTTTCCACAAAATTCTTGATCAGGTGCACATATTTGGCATCTTCGCGGCTGGCAAAACGGCCGCTTTGCGTTGCGGCTTCCAGATGATAGTGGCAGACATAATTAGAGCGGCCTTTGAGCATCGCCACGCTGACCGGCACTTTTAGCGCATCGCGCACATTGGGTAGATCGCGGTTAAATAACTGATCTTGCAAGGTTTTGGTACCGGTAGAGATAATCACCTTGCCGCCTGATAGCAGCGCAGGCACAAGATAGGCAAAGGTTTTACCGGTGCCGGTGCCTGCCTCCGCCACCAATTGCTTGTTGTCCTTGATGGCGGCTTCAATAGCCAAGGCCATTTCCAGCTGCTGCGGACGCTCACTAAAGCCTGCAATGGTTGCTGCTAGCTCACCGTTTGTTGAAAAGAAGGCTTTTAAGGCTGACATTAAAATGTATTCATCATTAGCCTGGAAGGTCTAAATGAAACTATAAATGGATAAAGCATGATGTTATGTAGCCAAGATAAAAATTGCGTGTGTAGTGTGATTGAACGATTGTTTTGAAGAAGGTTTAGATATC